>NZ_JBICXE010000012.1:0-214481 GCF_043200155.1 Streptomyces sp. NPDC048473 | reverse complement strand
GAGCTGCAGACACTCTTCGCGATCTGGACCGGCGCCTGCCCCACCTGTCACCGCGACATGCCAGACCTCGCACCAACATGACCAAGCCCTACTAGTGCCGTGACCGCATTGGTTCGCCGGGTTGATCAGGCTGCGATCTTGAGAGGGCGTCCGCCCCAGCGGATGCCTTTCTCACCGCGGATGCGGGCGCGTTCCCGACGTTGCTCGGCCTACACGGCGGACGCTGCCGCCCCCGAGGTGCAGGCGAACAGGCATGCAGGCATGGGCCGATACGACGGCATGGCCGCTTCGGCCAAGTTCAATTGGCGATTTTTAGCCAACGGTTGCCGGTGGGGCAGCAGGGAAGGCGGTGGGGGCTGTCTTGGTTGACCATTGATCAATTACCTTGTGCCGTAAGCCAGTCACTGACCTTGAGGGAGCCCCATGTCCACCGCGCAGCAGGTGCCCGACATCCTCTCGCCCGAGTTCGCCGCGGACCCCTACCCGGCGTACCGTCTGATGCGCGACACCGCGCCCCTCATCTGGCACGAGGCCACGCAGAGTTACATCATCTCGCGCTACGAGGACGTCGAGCGCGTCTTCAAGGACAAGAACGGCGAGTTCACCACCGACAACTACGACTGGCAGATCGAGCCCGTGCACGGCAAGACGATCCTCCAGCTCAGCGGCCGTGAGCACGCCGTGCGCCGCGCCCTCGTCGCCCCCGCCTTCCGCGGCGCCGACCTCCAGGAGAAGTTCCTCCCCGTCATCGAGCGCAACTCGCGCGAACTGATCGACGCCTTCCGGAACTCCGGCTCCGCCGACCTGGTCAACGACTACGCCACCCGCTTCCCGGTCAACGTGATCGCCGACATGCTGGGCCTCGACAAGGCGGACCACGCGCGCTTCCACCGTTGGTACACGTCCGTCATCGCCTTCCTCGGCAACCTCTCGGGTGACCCCGAGGTGGCCGCGGCGGGCGAGCGGACCCGTGTCGAGTTCGCCGAGTACATGCTGCCGATCATCCGGGAACGCCGCGAGAACCTGGGCGACGACCTGCTGTCCACGCTGTGCGCCGCCGAGGTCGACGGTGTGCGGATGAGCGACGAGGACATAAAGGCGTTCTGCAGCCTGCTGCTCGCCGCCGGCGGCGAGACCACCGACAAGGCGATCGCCAGCATCTTCGCGAACCTGCTGCTCCACCCCGACCAGCTCGCCGCTGTCCGCGCGGACCGCGACCTGATCCCGCGGGCCTTCGCCGAGACCCTGCGGTACACCCCGCCCGTCCACATGATCATGCGGCAGTCCGCGACCGAGGTGAAGCTCAGCGGCGGCACCATACCCGCCGGTGTCACCGTCACCTGCCTGATAGGCGCCGCCAACCGCGACGAGAGCCGCTACCGCGACCCCGACCGCTTCGACATCTTCCGCGACGACCTGACCACCACGACCGCCTTCTCCGCCGCCGCCGACCACCTCGCCTTCGCGCTCGGCCGGCACTTCTGCGTCGGCGCGCTGCTCGCCAAGGCGGAGGTCGAGATCGGCGTCAGCCAGCTGCTGGACGCCATGCCCGACATACGCCTCGCCGACGGCTTCGACCCGGTCGAGGAAGGCGTCTTCACCCGCGGACCGCAGCGCCTGCCGGTGCGGTTCACGCCCGTGACGGCCGCCTGACCGCCTTACCGGCACCACCGCCGAGGTGATGGGCCCCGCCCAAGGGCCCATGTGCCCGCGCTGCCGCACCACCGGGTGGGCCGGGCTGCCGCGCGACCGGGCGCCCGCCCTACCGGGTCATCGGGCGCCCGCTCTACTGCACCACCGGCGTGAACTGCACCGGCAGCGCCGTCAGCCCCCGCATCCAGATCGACGGACGCCAGGTCAGCGTCTCCGGCTCCACCGACAGCACCAGGTCGGGCAGCCGCTCCAGCAGCGTCTCGACCGCCGTCCGCGCCATCACGTCCGCAAGCAGCGGTGCCGGATAGGGGCAGCGGTGCTCGCCGTTGCTGAACGACAGGTGCGCGGCGTTCTCCGCGCCCACGTGCGTCTCCGGCCAGATCTGCGGATCGGTGTTGGCCGCGGCCAGCCCCAGCACCAGGCAGTCGCCCGCCCTGATCTGTCGCCCGCCCAGCTGGGTGTCCCGAACGGCCCAGCGCCCGATGAAGTTCTGCGTCGGCGTGTCCAGCCACAGCGCCTCGTTGAGCGCCTCGCCCACACTGAGCCGGCCGCCCGACACGTTCACCGCGAACCGCTCGTCCGTCAGCAGCAGCCGCAGCGTGTTGCAGATCCAGTTCGCGGTCGGCTGCTGCGCCGCGGCGATCACCGAGATCAGGTCCTGGACGATCTCCTCGTCCGTCAGTCCCGCCGGATCCAGCAGCATGCGCGAGGTGACGTCCGGACCGGGGCTTTCCCGCTTGTCCTTCACCAGCTGCCGCAGCCGCTCGCCCACGCGCCCGTACGCCGCCACCGGGTCGTCGCCCTCCGCCGCGTCCAGCGAGATCCGCAGGTCCTCGACGAGCTGCTGGGTGTCCTCACCCGAGGTCGGCATCCCGCACATCTGCACCACGGCCCGCATCGGCAGGGCGTGCGCGTATCCGGTCATCAGCTCCGCCTGCCCGCTGCCCGCGAAGTCGGCGATGAGCCGGTCGGCGATCAGCTGGCAGTTGCGCGCCAGCTCGAACTGGTCGACGCCCTCCAGCGCCTGAGTGATCACTCCGGCCCGCCGCCGGTGCTCGTCGCCCTCGGTGAACAGCACCGACGGCTGGTAGCCGACGTACGGCAGCAGCGGCCAGTCCGCCGGGATGTTCTCCCACTGGTTCCAGCGCCGGGAGTCCCGCGCGAACAGCTCGTCGTGGCTGGTCACGTACGTAACCTCGGAATAGCCGAGCACCAGCCAGGCCGGGATGTCCCCGTCGAGCAGCACCGGCGCGACCGCGCCGTGCTCGCGGCGCATCGCGCGGTACAGCTGCGACGGCGTCTGCTGGTACTCGAGCCCCGCCAGGCGCACCGCGTCGGTGTGGGCGGGGCAGCCCGGCGGAGCCGGTTGCGCGGAAGAGGGGTCGGTCATGGTGTCGCCTCCTGGGCCATCGCCCGTTCGTACAGGTGGTCCACGAGGGTGACCAGCACGTCCTTGCCGGACTGCCGGACCCGCGCGTCGCAGTCGAGCATCGGCACGTGCTCGGGCAGCGCGAGCGCCTGGCGGATCTCCTCCAGGGAGTACCGGTGGGTGTCGTCGTCGAACCGATTGACGGCCACCACGAACGGCGTCTTGTGGTGCTCCAGCCGGTCTATCGCGTACCAGGAGTCGTTCATCCGGCGCGTGTCCACGAGCACCACGGCACCCAGCGTTCCGGAGAACAGCCTGTCCCACAGGAACCAGAAGCGTTCCTGGCCCGGCGCGCCGAACAGGTACAGCACCATGCGTTCGTTGAGGCTGATCCGCCCGAAGTCGAACGCCACCGTCGTGGTCGTCTTCGTCGAGACCGCACTGGTCTCGTCGACGCCGACGCCGGCCTGCGTCATCACCTCCTCGGTGTTCAGCGGCCGGATCTCGCTCACCGAGCGGACCAGGGTCGTCTTGCCGACACCGAAACCGCCCACGATGACGATCTTCAGGCCGGTCTCCGCCGCGTCGGCCAGTGGCGTGCGGTGGGAGGGCAGCTCAGAGGTTGCGGAGCCCATGGAGCACCTCCTTGAGAAGGGCGGAATCGGGGAGCGAGGCGACGGACTGCGCCGCGCGCGGGTGGCGGGCGGTGATGCGGCCCATGTCGAGCAGGTCGCCGAGCAGGATCCGCACCACCGTGATGGGCAGTTTCAGCTCCGCGGCGATCTCGACGACAGCCGTGGGGTGTTGGCACAGCTCCAGGATCCGGGCGTGCTCCGACTGCATTCCCGCCGTGGGCCGGCACTCACTGACGATCAGGGTGACCAGGTCGAAGGAGTCGTCGGCGCGGCTCCGGCCGGCCGTGACCGTGTAGAGCCGGTCGGGGGCACCGGTGTCCACGGGCTTGCGCATCACGACGCGGCACTCCCCGGAACGGGCTCTCGGGGCTCGGCGCGCAGGTGCTCGCCGATCTGCTCCACCAGCTCCGTCATCTGATGGCCCACCACGCCGGGGTCGGCGTCCTCCTCGGCGAGGACGGCCAGATGCGCTCCCTCGCCGGCCTCCACGATGAACAGCAGGCCGCCGTGGAACTCGGTCATGGACTGCCGGACGCCGCCGGTGCCGTCGCCGAACTCCACGGACGCGCCTTGGGCCAGGGCCTGGATGCCGGAGCAGATCGCCGCCAGCTGGTCGCCCTGGTCGAGCGTCAGGTGTTCGGTCCAGCAGAGCTTCAGGCCGTCCCGGGACAGGGCCAGAGCGTGCCGGGTGCCGGGGGTGCACTTCAGGAGGCTCTGGAGGAGCCAGGTGAGGCTGTTGTCGGTGGTCTGCATGATGGGTGATGGGACGGTGGTGCCGGTTGACCGGTCACCGGCCCGTTCCTCCAATCTCAGGAACTCGAGCGGGAAGTGGGCGCCGACGCCCCGGGCGCCGTACGGGAAAGGGGTTGGCGGCTACGGGGCGGCCGGCGGCTCGGACTCGGGCCGGGCATCCGGTCCGGCGGTGCCGCCCGCGGCCCGGCGCCCGCGGTGGAAGGCGCCGAACCGGGCGCCCGCGTCGCGTGCCGGGCGCTGCTCCGGGCGGTCTCCGTCCGCCGTCTCGGACGCGGCCCCGGATGCCGCCTCGGACGCCGACCGGCGCTGCTCGCGCTCCCGCTCCGCCTCGGCCATGGTGCGGCCGGGGGCACGGACGGGCAGGCCGTTCAGCGTGGAGCCGGTGGCGCGCCGGGGCTGTCCCTGTTCGGGCAGCTCCGGCCGGGCGGCGGGCCGCTCCGGGACGCCGGGGCGCGAGGTGGGCTCGGACGCCGGGGCCGGGGCGGGCGAGGCGGCGGGGGCGGGGCCCGGCGTGGGCGCGGTCCCCGCGGCGGGGCGGCCGGCCGGCCCGCGCGACACCGACTCGCGCTGCTGAGCGAGCAGTTGCTGGGGCAGCAGTACGACGACGCCGGTGCCGCCGCGCGACGAGGGGCGGTAGTTGACGCTGATGCCGTACTTCACCGCGAGCCGTCCGACCACGGCGAGGCCGAGGCGGGTGCCCTGGAGCGAGGCGAGGTCGGTCATGTGACCGGACACCGCCTCCTCGGCGCGGCGCATGGCCGCGTCGGCCATCTTCAGGCCGCTGTCCTCGATGGTGACGACCATGCCGGCGCTGCGGTCCTCGACGTAGACGTGCACCTCGTCGATGGGCGGGGAGAAGTTCGCGGCGTTGTCCATCAGTTCGGCGAGCAGATGCATGACGCCCTCGGCGGCGAAGCCGGAGATCGCGGCGGTGGTGGAGCAGTGCAGGCGCACCCGCTGGTAGGCGGCGATTCGGCCGACGGCGCCGCGCAGGATGCTCTCCATCACGATCGGCTTGTTCCAGGCGCGGCTGGACCGGCCGCCCATGAGCAGCGCGAGCCGGTCGGTCATCAGGCCGAGCTGGGAGGTGCTGTGGTCCAGCTTCAGCAGGTCGCCGAAGACCTCCTCGCCGTATCGTTCCTGCATGTCCCGCAGGTCGGCGAGCATGCTGACGGACTTGGCCTGGACGCGGCTGAGCGCCCTGGCGGAGGCGGCCTGTGCCGCGGCGGCGCGCCGCTCGCTGTGGGCGAGTTCGCGGACGAACGACTCGGTCGGGGTGCGGACCATGGGCAGCCGCGGCAGGTCGAGTTCGGCGAGCACCGTGTCGGCAGACCGGCCCTCGCGCAGCCGGGCGACCACGGCGGGCAGGGTCTCCTGCGCCAGCCGCTCCAGCGCGGCGGCCGCCTCGTTCAGCTCGTACTGGGCCTGCCGGCGCTCGCCGTCCAGGGCGGCCGCGTGCTGTACGCCTTCCTCGACGGCGGCGGCGAAGGTGTGCACGATCCGGCCCGGCTGCGGGTCGGACGGCAGGGGCACGCTGCCCAGCGCGTCGGCCGCGCTCGTGCCGTCCCGCAGCTGCTTGGCCACGGCGGGCAACGTCACGTTGACCAGGTGCGCGGTCTCCGCCGACAGCTGCGCCGACTGCGCCTTGAGACGGCCGGTCTCGGATGTCTGCGCGGCGGCCGTGCGCCGGGCCCGCTGGACGAGCCGGTGGCTGACGAGGACGGCCGCGGCCACGCACACCCAGGCGACCGCCGCCACGGTCAGCGCCCAGGTGCGGGCGCCGGACGGCGCCAGGGCGACGGCCACGCCGCCGGCCGCGGCACTCACCACCAGTACGACCAGGGGCGTGGTCGGCGAGGTGCGCGGCCCCTTCGCCGGCCGGTGCTGACTGAGCGGTGCAGGCACTGACATTCCGCGGTCCCTCGGTCCATGAGATCAGAAGAAACGGGGCAGCCGACTCACGGCGGCCGCAGGTCGGAAAGGGGGTCGCCAAGTGGACGACGATCTTCCGACCGGGTACCTGCTCATGCTAGCCACACTGCCGCGCGAGAAGATCTGACTAGCTGCACAGTCCGCCGGTGACCCAAGTTCGTCGTGAACCAACCGCCTGAACGTCAGTCCGTGATAAAGGAGATGACGTCCCCTCAGTCCGGCTGACACACAGGGACAGGCTGCAAATGCGTTGACAAAGTGTCAAAATTGTAAAAGTGAACGCCTTCCACACGTCAACTTCGAACACCAACAACCACTTTCCAGCCAACCAAACGCAGGCCGAAGCCGAACCCAACCAACTTCCATTGCTGTTGGGACACCCGGCGAGGGCGGCGGCGACTGAGGTGAACCCCGGTCAGTGGAAGGACGGCACGCCCCGGGCGAGGTGAGCGGCAGACGAGTCGGGCTGTACGCCGGGTTCTGTTCCCCGGGTTCCTCGCGGAGCCCCGGGCGACGGCCATCCGTCTGGTGCCGTGACCGCATTGGTTCGCCGGGTGGGATCCGGCAGGATCTTGTGCATGTTCGAAGAGAAGCTCGAAGCGCTCTCGCAGGCGATGGCCGAGCACATGGCCATGCCGTTCCCGCCAAGCTTCCGCGGCCTGGACATCGAGGACCAGGACATGGTGATGCTTGATGCGGACGCCTACGGCTACGCCCTGGGCGTTCTCAAAGGCTCACTCGACGAACAGCGCGGTGAAGGCTTGATCCGGCTGACGGCGGTGTTCGAGAAGGTTCTCCCGGCGATCGACGACGAGTACGCGACCAGGTACTACACGCACGTCCGCGACATAGCTGTGCTGGCCGCCGAAGTCGAGACTCTGCGCGAGAAGTAGCCCTCCGACCGGGAAGATTCGCCCGGCTCGTTGTCGCGGCGGTTGGATGTGTGCGGTGACGTCCGATCCGACCGCTGGAGGCGCGATGGCCGGGCCTGTCCGTGTGCGCAGGTCAACCGACCAGGAGGGGCAGAAGCTGCAGCAGATCGTGCGCCGGGGCAGCACCGGTTCGGTGCGGTTCCGGCGCGCGATGATGCTGCTGGCCTCGGCCGGCGGGAACCGGGTCCCGGTGATCGCGAAGCTCGTCCAGGCCGACGCTCGCCACCCTGACGTGCCGGCCGGGCAACGTCGGGAACGCGCCCGCATCCGCAGTGAGAAAGGCATCCACTGGGGCGGACGCCCTCTCCGCGCAGTCGCCGGAAGTGCTGGGCGATCTCCTTGACATGGGTGCGGGTGTAGAACGGCGCGGTCGCGACCAGGGCGTCCGCGCCCAGCTCGGTGGCGGACCTGGCGTGCTCGACGACGCGCGCGGTGGTGGTGTCGATGACACCGGCCGGCACCGGAACCCTGCCGTTGGCCACATCGATCACGGTCTCCAGCGCCGTGGCGCGCTGTTCATCGGTGAGGTACGCGACCTCGCCGGTCGATCCGAGCGCGAACAGCCCCTGCACACCACCGGAGATGAGGTGCTCGACGAGCCGGGCGAGGGACGCGGTGTCGACGTCCCCCGGGAGTCGAGCGGGGTGCAGACCGGCGGGACGACGCCGTGCAGCGGTGCGGTCGGAGACATGGTGAGGGCTCCAGCTTGGTCGATGCACCGATCCGTGGCCGGGGCGGCCGCACGGAGTATGACATAAGATGTCCTATGTCTGGCGTCACCTTAGACAGATGCTTCTGTGACCGGTCAAGGGGAAAACGCGCCTCAGGACATGGATCGCCTCGCTGAACCCGCCCGGTGGCGGGGCCGGTTACCGCTGCTGGACGCTTCCGTACAGATAGCTTCTGGCGCCGTTCAACGTGGCACGGCTCCACGCGTCCACATCGGCGGGCCCCATCGCCGGCCAGTCCGGCGTGTTCTCCACCAATTCACGCCCCAGCCTGCGCCCCAACTCGACCAGGCGGGCCCCCTCGGCGGTGCGCTCGTCCGCGTACCGGTGCAATGCCTCGGCCGGCGAGGAGGAACCACGCAGTGCGCGCTCCAGACACAGTGCGTCCTGAAGCGCCTTGACCGCGCCGCTGGCGGTGTGCGGCCGGGTGACGCTCGCCGCGTCGCCCGCCAGCAGGAACGGCGGCTTCGCGGTCCGGGGCACGACGAAATCGGCGACCGGATGGAGCGCCTGCGAGGCGTGCTCGCCCCGGGCGACGACATCGGCCCACTCCGCCGGGAAGTGCTCCTCCGCGATGCTCCGTACATACGAGGCGGAGACCGGGACTTCCGACTCCGCCGCCACCGGGGGAAACCCGTAAATGGCGTAGGCCAGCAGACGCGATCCCGGAACGGCCCCCGGAATCAGATAGAAGACACCGTGCCCGCCCGGAAAACCCAGCGTGATCCAGGCGGTCCGCAGAAGTTCCAGCTGCTTCGGATGGTCGCGGAGCGCGCTCAGCGGAATCGTGCCCCGCCACACCAGATATCCGGCGGGAACGGGCGCCACCTCCGGTGCGATCAGCTCGCGGGTGACCGACCGGTGCCCGTCCGCCCCCACGACGATGTCGTACTCCTGCTCTCCGTCCGCGGTACGGACCAGAGCACGGCCGGAGGAGGTCCGGCCGACGGAACTGACGGGCAGCCCGCGGTGGTACACGCTCTCCCCGATGCCCGAACGCAACGCCCGCCACAACAGGCCCCAGTTGCACGGTGTCACCGGGCTCGCCTGCCGTGCCAGCTCACGCGCCGACCGCCGGCCCGGCGCCCGGGCGAGCCAGATACGGGTGGCGACGGGCGTCGTCGGCATGTCCGCGCCCAGATACCCGCCCGCGACCAACTCCTGATGCAGTAGCGGCGGGATGACGATGCCGAACCCACGGTCCTGCAACTCGCCGTTGCTGCGCTCGTGGACGGTGACATCCGCCCCGGCCCGCGCCCCTGCGATCGCCATGGCGCAGCCGGCGATGCTGCCGCCGACCACCCCGATGCGTAAGCCCGTCACTGCCACCGCGCTACCACCTGTTCTGACGCTCCGGGAGATGCTGAACACCCTCATCGTCGCACTAGCTTCCGACCCGCTGCGGCTGGTGCAATGCCACATCACGGGATGCGTGGCGAGCGGACCCTAGACAGCGTCCCCGGCGTTGTCGCGGGCGCGGGCTTCGGAGATCCGGCGCCTGACCGGGGCGTAGTGCTCGCTCAGCGCCTTCATGAAACCGGCGATGTCCCCGGCCCGCGCGGCGTCCACGATGTTCTGGTGCGCCGCGATCGTCGCCATCTCATCGGCGTGTGTGAATCCGTCGAGGTGCGGCGCGACGATCGCGTACACGTCCCAGAAGGCCATCGAGAGCTGGCCGATCAGTGCATTGCCGAGCGGGGCCACCAGCAGCGCGTGGAACGCCCGGTCCGCCTCCACGAAGCCGTGTTCCTCATGCGCGTCGGTCTCGCGCATGGTGGCGACCAGGTCGTTCAGCGCGTCGAGCTGGTCCGCGCTGAGCAGCGAGAGGATCCGGTCGGCCATCCCGCGCTCGACGAGCTCGCGTACGTCGACCAGGTCGGCCAGCACCTGGAAGTCGTCGTCGGGGGAGAGCAGTCCGCGGAAGGTCAGGCTCTCCACCAGGGCGGAGAGGCTCAGCCTGCCCACGTAGGTGCCGTGCCCGTGGCGCACCTCGACGATGTCCAGCGCGTCGAGGATCTTGACCGCTTCGCGGACGCTGGAACGGCTGGCGCCGAGCGCCTCGCACAGGGCCGGCTCGGTAGGCAGCGGATCACCGGGGCGGAGGCGCTCTTCGAGTATGTGGCGCTTGATGCCCTCGACGACTTCCTGCCGGAGCAACTGCCGACAGGGCCTCGCACCGGACATACGTGAGCTCCCCACCTCTTGCCCCCTTCCGGTCCATCAAGCCGCGTCCCACGCTATCAATACATCAGACATCCGATGTCTGAGGCTTGCTTGTAAACGCAGCAGGCCGGGTCGGACAGCATTTGCTGTCCGACCCGGCCTGTTCGTCTCCAGGCTGACTGATCCGTGGATCAGCTCTGCGAGCGGCGGACCCGGCGCATCAGCACCGCGCCACCGAGCAGCAGCGCGGCGCTCGCACCGGCAGCCGCGCCGAGGTCACTGGCACCGGTGTGGGCCAGCTGCGAGCTGGTGCGCACTGGCTCCCCGGCGGCCACCGGAACCAGAGGACCACCGTCGGTGGACGTGACCACCGGGGGTGTGACCACAGGGGGTTCGACCACGGGGGGCTCGACCACCGGGGGTGTGACCACGGGGGGTTCGACCACGGGGGGCTCGACCACCGGGGGTGTGACCACGGGGGGTTCGACCACGGGGGGCTCGACCACCGGCGGTTCGACCACGGGGGGCTCGACCACCGGCGGCTCGTCGCCCGGCCCGCTCACGTTGGAGCACTCGTTGCCGAACGCGGGGTTCAGCGCACCGACGACGTCGGCGCTGTTGCCGCAGGCGTTGACCGGGACGTCCACCGGAGCCTGGATGAGGTTTCCGGACAGCACGCCGGGAGAGTTGGTCGCGATGCCCTCGGCGCTCGCCCCCTGGCCGCCGTTGCCATTCCTGGCGCCGCCCTCGTTCTCGCACTCATTGCCGAACGCGGGATTCAGCAGACCGACCACATTGACCGTGTTGCCGCACACGTTGACGGGAACGTGCACCGGCACCTGCACGGTGTTGCCCGAGCCGACACCCGGCGAACCGATGGCGGCGCCATCGGCCGACGCGTCCGCGAATGCGTACCCGCCGGCCGCGGTCAGAATGCCTGACGCCGCCGCCATGACCAGCACGCTCTTACTCAAGGCTTTTCGCATTGGTTGCCCTTTCCTAGGACATTCCGTGCGAGCGGAACGCTCGCGTTTCATTCATCAGGCGATTACAGATTGCGCCGGGGACATCACCGCGGGAGTCTTCCTGCGTGAGTCGGCAAGCGGCGGTTGCGGAAAGGCGGAGAGACCACGAAGAAGCGCTCTTCATGTGATAAGTCCCATTTCTGCTCGGTGAACGCCCAAGCTGCACGCTTGATGAAATCCATAACGAGGAGGAATTGTTGAGGAAACTCAAAAGGTCGTGGAAATTTTGTGACCACTCGAACGGATTACTTATGCGCGTTCATGCTGACGTCGTTCGCCGCGCGCGGACGCTCAACACTGCATGGATTCCGGACCGTTGGTTCCTTGGAGAAGAGGCTCGGGCTGCTGAGTGCTCCTGCGGCCTCAGCGGCTTCGCCTCGTGCTGTCCGTGCGCCTCGGCATTCGGGTGAATGGCGAGAACTAAACGCCCGGTCACGAGTTGGGCAGGGGGCTCCGGTACGGGGCATCCAGTACGAGAAGGGTTAATCGTGATCAAGAAGGTTCTGGCTACGGGTGCCGTTGCCGCCTCCATCCTCGGTCTGGGCGCGACGCAGGCCATGGCGATCGGTGACGACGGCGGTACGACCTCGGTCAACGGCGACGGAGCCTCGCAGTCGTTCGGCAACTCCGAGACCCATGGTGACGGCAGCCCGCAGTTCGGCCTGGTCCAGGGCAGCCTGAACAAGCCGTGCATCGGCCTGCCGGCCAAGGCCAACCCCGGCTCGCTCGTCGGCTTGGTCCCCGTTGCGGTCCAGGACGTCAATGTCCTGTCCTCGCCGCAGAACCAGCAGTGCACCGAGAACTCCACCCAGGCCAAGGGTGACGAGCCGCTGTCGGACATCCTGGACGGCATTCCGGTGCTCTCCGGCAACGGCAACAGCTGATCCAGCCGCAATGGCAGACCCAGGCCGTCGGCACTCCTCCCCGCGCGGCCCGGGCCCGTTGCTGTCTTTCCCGGTACCGGCGCATCGGATTGTCCGATGATCGCGCTCGCGGCATCGAGTGGTCGATGCTGCGTCATTCGGGCGGTTTTTCAGGAATCTTCTTCTTGAAGAGTTTCGCCTACGGTCTTAAATCGTTACGAATTGCAGCGGCGGAGTTACGAGTGATCAGGACCGCGCTCGTGCGGCACGAAAGACGTGGCCGCTCCGGACTCCGTCAAAGAAAGGGAAAAAAAGTGAAGTACACCAAGGTTGCCGCCATCGCCGCCGGAACCCTGATGGCGATGGGTGCCGCTGCACCCGCCTTCGCCGATGCCGGTGCCGATGGCAGCGCCGCCAACTCCCCGGGCGTGGTGTCCGGCAACGTCATCCAGGCTCCGGTCCACGTTCCGGTCAACCTCTGCGGCAACACCGTGAACGTGATCGCCCTGCTCAACCCCGCCTTCGGCGACGCCTGCGCCAACAGCTGATCTCCGGTCCCGAGCCGGACGCTCATGGCCGGAAGGCCCCGGTGCGCATTCGATGCGTACCGGGGCCTTCCCCTTTTCCGTTATTCGATCGAGTGGTCCGGAGAAAAACGGCACCGTCCAGTTGCTGTGTCGCAACCGCATCGTTACCCAGGGTGAAAGCGGTAGAAGTCACAGCTAAAGAAGGCTTGTGCGGCGCGAGTGCGCGACCGAAACAAATGCCGCTGCAGAAGGGAACCCGAAAGTGAAGTACGCGAAGACTGCTGCGTTTGTTGCCGGTTCCGTGGTTGCTCTCGGAACGGCTGCTCCCGCCTTCGCCGTTACCACCGCCACGGCCCCCAACTTCAGCCTCAACGGCGGCGTCAACCAGGTGGCGGAAAGCGCCCCGCAGGCTGTCGACCCGATCGTCGACACGGTTGGCGGCGCCGCCGATTCGGTCCAGAAGAGCGGCTCCGTCACCAAGCTGGCCGGGCAGGCCACCGGTGCGGCCAAGGGTGCGGCCCCGCTGATGGGCGGGCTGCCGATCGGCGGCTGATCCGTCGCGCCACGGCAGTTCCCCGCTGCATTCGGCGAACAGCCGGACAGCAAAAGCACCGTTCGAGTGAACCGGCACAACCGTCCCCATCGCCGTGAGTTGAGTCAGAGCGCTCCGGACAGGTGGGCAACAGAGAACCCCCAACAGGTGGGCAACAGAGAACCCCCAACAGGTGGGCAACAGAGAACCCCCAGAAGGGCTATTTAATGATCAAGAGGATTATGGCCTCGGCAGCCGTCGCTGCTTCGATCGTCGGCGTCTCCGCCGCGATCGCCCCGCAGGCCATGGCCGTCGGCAACGACGGTGGTACGACGTCGGTCAACGGCAACGATGCCGTCCAGTCGTACGGCAACTCGGCCACCCACGGTGACTGGAGCCCGCAGTTCGCGCTCATCCAGGGCTCGCTCAACAAGCCCTGCATCGCCCTGCCGGCCAAGGCCAACGTCGGTTCGGTCCTCGGCGCCGTTCCGATCCCGGTCCAGGACATCAACGTCCTGGCCTCGCCGCAGAACCAGCAGTGCACGGAGAACTCCACCCAGGCCAAGGGTGACGAGGCCCTGTCGCACATCCTGAGCGGCATTCCGATCCTGTCCGGCAACGGCACCGGCAACAACTAGAGCCGTACCGCCCCGGGCGATCCTCGCCGATTCCTCGAACTCGCCGAGGACGGCGAAGCGGGCGGCTTCGAGCTTGCTTGCCTGCAGTGTGTGAAACATCCGTGGGGCCGGCACATCCACGCGGCAGCCGTTCTTCGGCGGCCCGGATGCGCCGGCCCCACGTCGCGCGTCCTGGACACCGCCGGCCCCTCGAAGGGACGGGCTGACTGGGCCGGTTGCCGTAGTGACGGCAGACGTCACCCGTCGCACCGGGTAGGGGCCATTCATGGACCAGTACGACAGCCAACGCCCCAGCGGCCGGCAGCGGCACGCGCAGGACGCCACACCCATCTACGACCGGCTGCTCGCCGAATGGCAGGCGGCCCGCGGCGGCCCGGAGCCGGCACCGCCCGCGCAGCTTCATCGACCTTGTGCGGGAAGCCGCGTTCCTGCAGCCCGTATCTCCGAAGAAGACGTCGACGGGTGAGGGCGGAGCGTCGAACTCGCGCCGGATCGAACCCATTTGAGTGGTACTGCGGAACCGACGCTTCCGTAACAGGTTGATCAGTACGTTCCACAACGGGACGCCCCGAAAGGTGAAGCGTGATGAAGAAGATGATGGCCGGCGCAGCAGTGGCCGTGTCCCTGGTCGGTCTGTCGGCCGTCGCGGCCCCGGCGGCCATGGCGATCGGTGATGACCAGGGGACCACGTCGGTCAATGGCAACAACGCCGTGAGTGAGTCCGGCAACAGCGTGACCCAGGGTGACGGCAGCCCGCAGCTCCAGCTTGTCCAGGGCGCGCTGAACAAGGCATGCGTCGGTGTGCCGGTCAAGGCCAACGCCGGTTCGCTCGCCGGTCTGCTGGTGCCGGTCGCGGTTCAGGACGTCAATGTCCTGGCCTCGCCGCAGAACCAGCAGTGCACGGAGAACTCCACCCAGGCCAAGGGTGACGAGGCGCTGTCGCACCTCGTGGACGACATCCCGGTGCTCTCGGGCAACGGGGCCGGCAACAGCTGAGACGCTCGAAGCGCGGGCGGTCCGGGGATCCGCCCCGCAGTCGCCCGCACTCCGGTGTACGGCACCGCCGAGCAGTATCCGGGGTGGAGCCCCAGGGCTCCACGCATGACGATGCCCACCGTTCCACGGGGGGCGGTGGGCATCTGGCGTACGGGGGCGGCTCAGCCCAGGCTGCGTACCGGAAGGACACAGTGGGCGGAGGTCATGATGATCTCTTCGTCGCCTGCGAAGGACCGCAGCAGCTCCTCGCTCACCGGCCGGCCCGGCGTGCCCTGGGGCCACGGACGGGTGGCGAACATCGCGTGCACCTCGCCCCGCTCCTCGGCCGCGGCCAGCCACTCGGGCGGTGCGGGGTACTGCGCGGTGAAATGAGGCAGCGTCAGGACCGCCTGGCCGGCCTGGACAAGCAGCTTCACCGGAAGGCCCGGGGCCTCGGTGGCGTACACCGGACCGGCACCGACCGGCAGTCCACTGCGGTCCAGGGCCACGCGCATGGCGGCCTCACCGGCGGCCGGGCCGTCCGTCCCGTCGCCCAGTGAGTAGACGAGAAGGAAAGCGACGTCGTGGCCGCCAACGGGGTGTTCGCCGCTCCACCCGATCAGCGTGATCGTGCCCAACTGGGCTTGTGAGAACGTGCCGGTGGCGGTCTGGGGTGCGGTCATGCTCGGCACCATAACGGCCAGGGGCCGGTCGTTGTGCATGTGTATCACCTGATCGAGGGAGATCTGCGGATATCTCCGATGAATATGGTCGTGAAGCACTCCGGGCCGGGTCCTGCCGGATGCCGTGGATTAAATGCGTTGACGCCACCCGACGGCCGCGCGCTATCGTGTGCAGTGTTCCGGACGGCGGACAAGAACCGCCGATATCGGCCCCGTGCTTGAACCAGGAGGTGAGGACATTGATGACTGTCGCTGCGGTGGGCGCTGCCCACAACCAGAAGAGCATCGTTCCCACCCCCGTGGTCGCCGGCTGACCTTTCCGTAACTCTCCGCGCCTGTGTGCGCGTTGCCGGGGCCACCCTTTGAAGGGTTTCCCTTGTCTTTCCCGTCTTCTCCGTCCTTCGCTTCTTCTCTTCAGGGCTCGTCCGCGTCGCATCCGCTGTCCCCGTACGGCTGGGACGACGACTGGGCCGCCGAGTTCGCCCCGTACGCCGGACAGGGTCTGCTGCCCGGACGCGTGGTGCGGGTGGACCGCGGGCAGTGCGATGTCGTCACCCCGCACGGCACGCTCCGGGCCGACACCGCCTTCGTCGTCCCGCGCGATCCGATGCGGATCGTCTGCACGGGCGACTGGGTCGCCGTCGACCCCGACGGTGATCCGCAATTCGTACGGACGCTGCTGCCGCGGCGTACGGCCTTCGTTCGCTCGACGTCGTCGCAGCGCTCCGAAGGGCAGGTGCTCGCCACCAACGTCGACCACATCGCCATCTGTGTCTCGCTCGCCGTGGAGCTCGACCTGGGGCGGGTGGAGCGCTTCCTCGCGCTCGCCATGTCCAGTTCCAGTGGCGACGCACTGCTGCGCGACGGGGCGTCCGCCGGGGACGGCGCCGCCCAGCCGATCGTGGTGCTGACCAAGGCCGATCTGGTGCCGGACACCGCCACGCTGTCGTACCTCGTCCAGGACATCGAGGCCATCGCGCCCGGTGTGCAGGTGCTGCCCGTCAGCTCCGCCACCGGGGAGGGGCTCGATGTGTTCGCCGCCATCGTCTCGGGCGGTACGAGCGTGCTGCTCGGGGTGTCCGGCGCGGGCAAGTCGACCCTCGCCAACACCCTGCTCGGCCGCGACGTGATGGAGGTGCAGGCCGCCCGTGATGTCGACGGCAAGGGCCGGCACACCACCACGACCCGCAATCTGCTGGTACTGCCCTCCGGGGGCGTGCTGATCGACACCCCCGGACTGCGTGGCGTCGGCCTCTGGGACGCGGAGACCGGCGTCGGCCAGGTCTTCTCCGAGATCGAGGAGCTGGCCGCGCAGTGCCGGTTCCACGACTGCGTCCATGAGTCGGAGCCCGGCTGCGCGGTACTCGCCGCGATCGAGGACGGTTCGCTGGCCGAGCGGCGCCTCGACAGCTTCCGCAAGCTGCTCCGCGAGAACCAGCGCATCGTCGCCAAGACCGATGCCCGGGTGCGGTCCGAAATGCTGCGTGAATGGAAGCGCAGGGGCGCCGAGGGCCGGGCCGCCATGAATGCGAAGCGGGGCAGGGCCCGGTAGCCGCAGCGCCCTGGTCGACGTCCGAAAACTGCCAGTGCGGTACCCGGAGGTGCCGCACACTGGGCGGTGTGATGGACGAACAGACGAGGTACGAGGCGGTGAGCAGCCGCGACGCCCGTTTCGACGGGGATTTCTTCTTCGCCGTCGAAACCACCGGCATCTACTGCCGGCCGAGCTGCCCCGCCGTCACCCCCAAGCAGAAGAACGTCCGCTTCTACCCGACCGCGGCCGCCGCCCAGGGCAACGGCTTCCGGGCGTGCCGGCGCTGCCGCCCGGACGCCGTGCCCGGCTCCGCGGACTGGAACGTCCGGGCCGATGTCGTCGGCCGCGCCATGCGGATGATCGGCGACGGCGTGGTCGACCGGGAGGGCGTGCCCGGTCTCGCCCACCGGCTCGGCTACAGCTCACGCCAGGTGCAGCGGCAGCTCAACGCGGAGCTCGGCGCCGGACCCGTCGCGCTCGCCCGCGCCCAGCGGGCCCACACCGCGCGGGTGCTGCTCCAGACGACCGGGCTGCCCGTGACCGAGATCGCCTTCGCGTCCGGTTTCGCCAGCGTGCGCCAGTTCAACGACACGATCCGGCAGATCTACGCCCGTACGCCGAGCGCACTGCGCGCCGAGGCCGGGACGGGGCTGGGAGCGGCGGTACGGGAGGCGCGCACCACCGGGATTCCGCTGCGGCTCGCCCACCGGGGGCCGTACGCGGCCCGCGAGGTCTTCGATCTCCTGGCCGGGGAGACGGTCGCCCGGATCGAGGAGGTCAGCGGGGAGCCCGGCGCCCGTACCTACCGGCGCACCCTGCGGCTCCCGTACGGCACGGGCATCGTGGCCGTCGACGAGCGGTCCGCCGGGTCCTGGCTGGATGCCCGGATCCAC
Organism: Streptomyces sp. NPDC048473; assembly: GCF_043200155.1. Classification (NCBI taxonomy): domain Bacteria; kingdom Bacillati; phylum Actinomycetota; class Actinomycetes; order Kitasatosporales; family Streptomycetaceae; genus Streptomyces; species Streptomyces sp. NPDC048473. The sequence goes on along the minus strand of NZ_JBICXE010000012.1, from coordinate 196,646 downwards.
CTCACGGACCTGCGGGATCTGACGACGGCCGTGCAGCGGCTGCGGCGCCTCTTCGACCTGGACGCCGATCCGTACGCCGTCGACGAGCGGCTCGGCACTGACCCGCGACTCGCACCGCGTGTCGCCGCCCGCCCGGGGCTGCGCTCGCCGGGTGCCGCGGACCCGGAGGAGTTCGCCGTACGGACGCTGGTGGGCAGGGCCGGGGCGGAGCGGGCTGTCGAGATGTACGGGAAGCTCCTCGACGTCCCCTGCGGCGGGCTCACGCATGTGTTTCCCGAGCCGGGAGTGCTGGCCGGTGCGGTGGACGATCCGGCGCTGCGGGCTCTGGCGACCGCGCTCGCCGACGGGGACGTACGGCTCGACGCCGGGGCCGACCGCGACGAGGCCGAGCAGGCGCTGCTGCGGCTGCCGGGGATCGACCAGGCGACCGCGGCGCTCATCAGGATGCGTGCGCTCGGCGACCCCGATGTGGATCCGGACGGGAGGCCCGAGGCGGAGCGGTGGCGGCCCTGGCGTTCGTACGCCGTACGCCACCTGAGTCTCTAGGGCCGTCCGCCTTCATGCCTCTTCGTCGAGGCCCCAGCTGTGGATCTTCTGCGGGTGAATGCGGATGAGCTCTTCGCTGAAGTGGGCGCCGAGATCGTGCGGTCCGGTGAGGAGCTCGGCCTCGCCGCGGATGTCGATGCCGCGGACCGCCCACGGCCGCAGGCTCACGATGTCGTCCACGACCAGGGCCACCTTCGGGTTGGCCTGGAGGTTGCGCCATTTCTTCGTCGTCCCGAGTGCGTAGCCGCCGACCAGGATCGTCCCGTCGTCCTGCGGAAAGAAGCCGACGGGATTGGCCTGCGGCTGGCCGTTCGGGTCGACGGTGGCCAGCCGCCCCAACCGTTGGGTGCTGAGGTACGCGCGCTCGGCCTCGCTGAATCCGATCATGGAGTCAGCCTCACACGCGCACCCCTCACCCGCATCGTCCGATGTATCGGACACTGGTCCCAGGACTTCGGGCCGGGGCTCAGGCCGGCAGCCCCCAGCGTGGTGCGGGCTCGTTCGCAGTGACCGGGCGGACGGTCAGGTCCGGGCGGTCGCCCTCTGCCGTGATCAGCGCCGAGTCGCCCTTGCGGAGGCGGATGCGTACCGCACCGTCGGCCAACTCCTCGTGACTCAGCGGGCGTCCGTGCCGGTCGCGGACCTCGATCCGTCCCTCGATGCCGTGGCGTACGACGCAGGGCGCGCCCGCCTCGCTGGTCAGCCGCACCCAGCGGGTCCGGCCCTCCTCCCGTACCGCACTGAGCAGGAACGCGCCCTGTGTACGGAAGTCATGGACGGTCATCTCCCGCCAGGCGGCGGGCAGCGCCGGGAAGACCCTGATCGTGCCGCCCCACGACTGGCACACCATGTCGTGCAGCGACTGGGCCGCCGAGAGCGGGGTCTCGATGACCGGGCCCGACTCCTTGTACATGGTGTTCGCCTGGATGAAGCGGCTCATCAGCTCGCCGAGATACTTCAGCGCGTCCTCCCCCTTGCCGAGCAGCGCGGACATCGAAGCGGCACCGGTGAAGGTGTAGCCCTGCAGGGCGCCTTCGAAGCCCACCCAGTGGGCGAGGGACCTCTCGATCAGGGCGCGTTCGTCGGCCGTCGTACCCGTCAGCTCGTACAGCGGGTAGACGGCGAGCATGTGCGAGTAGTGGCGGTGCGACTTCGCGAACGGCACTCCGGCGCCGATCATGAAGCCGTTGGCGTCGACCGGGTACGGCGCGAGCCTGGCCAGGACCTCCTGCCAGCGGGCGGTCAGCGGGTCGTGGACGCCGAGCTGCTCCGCCGAGTCCAGCAGGGTGCGGCAGCCCCAGCGCAGCAGCATCAGGTCGTAGTTGCAGTCCGGGGCGTTGACGCCGTACTCGGGGGAGAACGTCGCCGGGAGATGCAGCTTGCCGTCCGCGCCGGGCGTCAGGAAGTGCAGGTAGTAGTTGACGGCCTTGCGCAGCAGCGGGAAGAGCGTGTCGCGCAGGATCGACTCGTCCATGGTGTGGCGGTAGGAGAGCCATACGTTGTGCAGCGCCCAGGTCAGATTGCCGACCTCGGGGGTGGGCGGGTCCTGGCCGGGGATGCCGACGCCGTAGCCGCCGTCGGCGACCGACGCACCATTGACCAGCTGGGGGTCGGTGGTGCGGGGCATGCCGGCGGAGTCCGCCCGGTAGGGGGCGGCGACCTCGCGGGAGAGCTGGTCCCGGAATTCGCTCAGCGCGCGGGTGACGGCGTCCAGTTCGAGATGGTTGGAGCCGTGGATCAGCCAGTACTCCAGCTGGACGTTGAGGTTCCACCAGGTGTTCGGCCAGGGCGTGGGCTCCAGCCAGGGGCCGGAGGTGGCCATCACGGGCGCGTCCTTGCGGGCCGCCGAAGCCGTCTTGTACAGCTGGATCCAGTAGAAGCGCTGCAGCCGGGCGTCGGGCAGGGACAGGAAACTCTTCCGGTAGAACCGGTCCCACCAGGTGCGATGGGGTGCGGCGAGCAGACCGTACGGGAGCGCGGAAGCGGTCTTGACGGTACGCAGCGCACGGTCGCGGGCCGTCGTCCCCGGGTGGGAGTGCGTGACCGTGACATACAGGGTGCGGCTCGTGCCCCTGGTGCGGTCCTGCCAGGCGGTGACGTGCTGACCGCCCGCGAGCAGCGGCTGGACGGCGGCGGTGATCTCGCCGTGCTGTTCGGTCACCGCGGGCGGGTTGCCGGTGTAGCCGTCCGGGAGGGGCTTGAAAGCGGCGCGCGGGCTGATCGCGTCGGCCGGGTGGAAGACCCAGCGGAAGGCCTGCTCGCCCGCGCTCGGGGTGACCTCCACGGCGAGCAGATCGCTGGAGGAGTGGACGAAGGCCCGGAGCTTCAGGGTGCCCGCGGTCGTGGTGACGGTGCCTTCGAGTTCGGCGGTGCGCAGCCGCATCCACCACTCGATGCCCGTGATGGTGCCGGCCGGCTCCAGGGTGAAGTGACCGATCGGGAGACGGGCGAGGCCGAAGAGGGAGCCGAACTCGGGGCGGTGGTCCTGGACCTCGGAGTGCTGGACGTTGAAACGGATGGCCGTGGTGGTGGCGCCGGGCTCGGCGTAGATGCCGGAGCCGAGGCGGCCGTTGCCCAGATACGGGCCCTCGTACCAGGTCTTCGGCAGCTTCTGCCAGAGCAGGTCGGCGTCGTCCAGGACCGTGTGCCAGCTGTCGTCGGGGGAGCGCACGGTGACGGGGGCCGGGGCAGCGGGTGCCGGGGCGGCCGGTGCCGCTGCCTGGGCGGGGACGGCCGCACCGCCCACTACGAGTGCGCCGCCGATCGCGGTGCCGGTGGCGAGAACACTTCTTCGGGAGGGGGACGGGGCTTCGTTCCGGGGCAGGCGGGCAGGGTCCGGTGCTGTAGGCAAGGCGTCTCCTGGCGACTCGTACGCAGGCGCAGCAATTCATCCGAGCTATTCCTTCAGGGAAGGTAGGCACGGGGCATCCTTGCGTCAATAGAGCGGGAGAGATCCGATGTGTCTCCGTCTATCTGGACAGCATCCATCCAGATAGTCAGGGGGAGGGAGGACGGGGGAGGTCAGGCCCAGATCACCGCGCCCAGCCAGGCCCCCGTCACCAGCAGACATGCGAAGAGTTCGACGAGCACGGAATAGCCGGTCGCCCGCATCACCGAGCGGACCGATGCCCACCCCGCCCCGCGGCTGCCGAGCCGCAGCCGCTCCACCCCGTAGATCGCCCCCACATATCCGGCGATCCCGCCCACCACCGGCACCACGAAGAAGCCCACGATCGCGCCGGCCCCGCCCAGCATCAGCGTCTTGCGCGGCGCACCCGACTCGCGGGGGCGGCGCGGCGGCAGCAACGGCTTCAGCGCCTGGTTCAGCAGCAGCAGTGCGGTGGCACCTATGAGTACGCCCCAGGCGACCGGAGTCATATCGGTCAGCGCCCACCACAGCACGGCGGCCCAGACGATCGCCTGCCCCGGCGCCCCCGGCACCAGCACACCGACCAGGCCGAGAAGCATGACCAGGCCGACGGCGAAGAGCTGCCACACACCCATCTGACCAGCCTGCCGGAGTCCGGCCGGTCCCGCCTGTCAGCGCGGCTCGGGGACCGTCGGTGCAGCTCGGAGCCGTAACGATGCGGCGGGAACACCGGACCGGGGCATTCGGCGGGGCCTCGTTCAGGTCCGTGGTGTCCGGGACACCCAGCCCCGTTCGTACGCATGCCAGCCCAGCTGCAGCCGGGTCGACACCCCCGTCAGCTCCATCAGGCCCTTCACCCGCCGCTGTACGGTCCGCAGCCCCAGCTCCAGCTGTTTCGCCACGCTCGCGTCCGTCAGCCCGGCCAGCAGCAGCGACAGAATCTCCAGGTCCGTCGCATCGGGCCCGGTGGACTCCTCCTCCAGCCGGCTGCTCTCGCCGAGCCTGAGCGGCATGGCATCGCGCCACACCGCCTCGAAGAGCCCCATCAGTGACTCCAGCAGCCCGGAGGCATGAACCACCAGCGCCGCGGGTTCGGCGCCCCGTCCGGTCAGCGGCACCATCGCCAGGGCCGTGTCGGCGATGATCAGCTTGGTGGGCACCCGGTCGACGACCCGGCACTGCTCGTCACGGCTCAGCGAGGCCGCCAGCTCCGTGATCCCGGACGGCAGCGCGAGCACCTCGCGCTCGACCACCACCCGGAACAACACCCCGCGCGTGGCGGCCTGCTCCTCGGACTCGTTCTCCAATCCGGTCACCGCGATCGGCTTCCCGGTGACCAGGGCGCACACCTCGCTCGTCGCCCCCAGCTGCAACTGGTGGAAACGGTGCGCCACCGCGCTCGCGCCCGTGACCACCTCGACCAGATCGTGCACGGCCGAATCGGTGGCCTCCGCCCGGTAATCCGCGGCGAGCAACGCCGCCGCCAGCTCCGCCTGCTCCAGCTCATGGCGCTGCTGGGTCAGCAGCGCACCCAGTGCCACGCCCGGCGGCGCCGCCACCCAACGGCCCGTGCGGGCCGACGACTGGGCGGCCAGCCCATGCTGTTCCAGCCGGCGCAACGCCCGTTCGGTGTCCGATTCGGGAAGCGCCAGCCGGTGCGCGAGATCGGAGACCTCCGCGGCTCCCACCACCACGAGCGCGCGGTACGCCGACTCCTGTATCTCGTCGAGACCTATGGCTCCCAGCATTACCGGACTCCTCCCGGACGCATTGATTCCGCACGATGTCGCAGTCTTCGGGCGCCCGGGCGTGGCGGAAAGCGGCCACGGCGTAAACCCGCCCTGTACATCATCCCTTTATCGCCCGTCGCTCTGCCAATGTGGCGCCACCGCAGTACCAACAACCTCCGGAATGCCGCGGTTTGTTCATAGGTATTCCGGTTTCACTTGGGGAGAGCGATGCGTCCGATATCGCGTACGGCACTGGGAGCGGCCACCGCCGCCGTCCTGGCCGTCACTGCGATCGCACCGTCCGCGGCAGCGCCGCAGGACGACACGACCGCGAAGAGACCACTGACCGGCAGTGCGGCCGCCGACGCCAAGGAGGGTAAACCGGTCACCGTGACCCTGGTCACCGGTGACAAGGTCCTGGTGAGCACGGACAGTTCGGGTGCCGCATCGGTCACCGCACTGCCGCGCGAGGACGGCACTGTCCCCCTCGTACAGACCAGGCAGTCCGGCAAGGACCTCTACGTCTACCCCGACACCGCCGCCGACGCGCTGGCCGCGGGCACGGTCGACAAGGAACTCTTCAACGTCACCGGACTCATCCGCCAGGGCTACGACGACGCGAGCACCAAGTCGCTCCCGCTGATCGCCGTCTACGGCAAGGACGTGGCCCGCTCCGCGCCCGCCACCCCGCGCGGCGCGAAGCGCGGGCTCGCGCTCGACGCGATCGACGGCGTGGCGCTCAAGGCGGACAAGACGAAGGCCGCCGACTTCTGGTCGGACGTCACCAACACCCGTTCCCGTTCGGCCTCCGGTCTGAAGAAGCTCTGGCTCGACCGCAAGGTTCAGGCCACTCTCGACAAGTCGACCAAGCAGATCGGCGCCGACCTCGCCTGGGCCGCCGGATACGACGGCAAGGGCACCAAGGTCGCCGTGCTCGACACCGGTGTCGACGCCGAGCACCCCGATCTCAAGGGCCGGATCGCTGCCTCGGAGAACTTCACCGACTCCGACACCACCGACGACCGGCAGGGCCACGGCACCCACACCATCTCCACCGTGGGCGGCACCGGCGCGGCCAGCGACGGCAAGAAGAAGGGCGTCGCCCCCGGCGCCGACCTGCTCGCGGGCAAGGTCCTCAACGACAGCGGCTCCGGCGCCGAGTCCTGGATCATCGCCGGTATGCAGTGGGCCGTCGACCAGAAGGCCGACGTCGTCTCCATGAGCCTCGGCAGCCCGACGCCGACCGACTGCACCGACCCGATGAGCGTCGCCGCCGAGGAACTCGCCCAGAGCAAGAACACCCTGTTCGTGATCGCGGCCGGCAACTCCGGCCCCACGCTCAACACGGTCTCCTCGCCGGGCTGCGCCCCGAGCGTGCTGACCGTCGGCGCCGTCGACCGTGACGACTCCACGGCCTCCTTCTCCAGCCGCGGACCCGTGATCGGATCGCACACTCTCAAGCCCGAGATCACCGCTCCCGGCGTCAACATCTCGGCCGCCGCAGCAGGCGGCCGCGGCGTCTACGCCTACCAGACGATGTCCGGTACGTCGATGGCCACCCCGCATGTCGCGGGCGCCGCAGCCATCGTGAAGCAGCGTCACCCGGACTGGACCGCTCAGCAGATCAAGGCGGCCCTCGTGTCGTCCGCGAAGAGCGACATCCCCGGCGACGTACGCGAGACCGGCGGCGGCCGCCTCGACGTGAAGGCCGCCATCGACACCACCGTCGTCGGCGCTCCCGCCGTCCAGGGCGGCACCTTCAACTGGCCACAGGACAAGAGCGACCGCACCACGGTCGACGTCCCGTACACCAACTCCGGCACCGAGCCGGTGAAGCTGTCGCTGAAGGTCCAGGGCGTCACCGGCAACGACGGCTCGGACGTCCGCTCCTCGGTCGCGAAGCTCGACGCGAGCACCGTCACCGTCCCGGCCGGAGCCACCGTCAAGGTCCCGCTGGAGATCGACCCGACCGCGAAGCTGAAGGCATCCCAGTACGGCGATGTCACCGGACGCGTGCTCGCCACCGGGCCCGGCGACGTGAAGGTCTCCACCCCGTTCTCAATGTACGTCGGACCGGAGACCGTCACCCTGCGCGTCAAGCTCGTCGACCGCACCGGCAAGCCCGCCGCGGGCTCCTCCTCGCTGGACGTCATCGGCACCGACACCGCCGGCGGTGAACGCCGCTTCAACGACGGCGCCACCGACCAGGTCTACCAGGTGCGCCCCGGCGCGTACTTCGTCTCCAGCTTCATCACGTCGCCGGACCTGAAGGACACCACCGGCAGGATGGTCGAGTCCGTCGGCTACCTCGCCAGGCCGCAGCTGAACGTCACCAAGGACACCACCCTGGTACTGGACGCCCGCAGGGCTCATCGGGTGCAGGTGCGGACCGAGGACCGCAAGTCCGAGAGCCGCTCCACGACGCTCACCTTCGGCCGCAGCTGGGACAACACCTGGCTGCACTCGGGTTCCATCTCCGGCAGCCGCGCCATCAAGAACTACCTGGTCGACGTCGAGGGCAAGGCGAGTGACGGCGACTTCGAGTTCGCCAGCTACTGGCGTGCGTACGCTCCGCAGCTCGAGAAGCTCTCGGTCGTCGGCGGCGCCGAACTGCACGCGCAGCCGGCGAGCACCGGCTCCGTCAACCTCGACGGTACGGGCGAGGCCGCGCTCGTCGACGCGGGCACCGGCACCCCCGCCGAGCTGAAGGCGGCCGATGTCACGGGCAGGATCGCGCTGGTCAAGATCGCCGACGACGGCCTGATGGCCGTCCAGGCGCGGGACGCCAAGGCCGCCGGAGCAAAGGCGATCATCGCGTACCGGCCGTCCGCGGGACCCTGGCTGCCGTCCGTCGGCTACGGTTCGGCGCCGGTGCCCTCCCTCGGAATCGAGGCGAGTGAGGCCGCCGGCCTGAAGACCGCCCTGGCCGACGGCCCCGTGACGCTGCGCTGGAAGGGCACCGCCGCCAGCCCGTTCGTCTACAACCTCGGTTTCCCCGAGACCGGCCCGGTCACCTCGGACCGTACGTACAAGGTCCGTGACAGCAAGCTCGGCAAGTCCACCGCCACGTACGAGGCGATGGGTGTCGCGGCCGACTACGTCGACTCGCTGGTCTTCAACCGGCCGTACGGCGGACGCTACTCCGCCGGTTCCTTCGACACCGTCGCCGTCCCGGGCAAGCGCACCGAGTACTACTCGGCGGGCGACACCGGCTGGGAGCGGTACCTCTCCTCCAGCTTCCCCTGGGGCGAGACCATGTCCGACCCGTCCCGTACGTACACGGCAGGCTCCAAGCGTACGGAGAACTGGTACCGGGGTATCCCGGGCCCGGCCGCTCCGCGTGACGCCGAGGGCAAGGTCCTGCTCGCCGCCGAGCGGCAGGACAACCTGATCGGCGTCGCCCCGGGCTTCTGGAGCGACACCGAGCACGCTGGTCAGCAGGGCTCCTTCGGAGACCTCGGCAGCATGCGGCTGACCAGCGATGGTCAGGTGCTGGGCGAGTCCGGCTGGCCGTCCGGGGTGTTCACCGTCCCGGCCGAGGACGCCGCGTACGAACTCACCATGGAGACCTTCAAGTCCGGTCAGCCCGCCGCCGTGTGGAAGCGGTCCACCCACACCGAGACCACCTGGAAGTTCCGCTCGAAGCGGGACGAGAACGTGTACTCGCAGGGGATCCCGCTGCTCTTCCCGGGCTACGACCTGGAGACCGACGGGCTCAAGACCCTTCCGGCGAAGGACGGTCGGACGATCGGCCTGAGCGTCACCGGCCACGCGGGCTACACGCCCGGCAAGCTGGTCGCCGCCAAGGTCTCCTACTCGTACGACGGTGGCGAGACCTGGACCCAGGCCACCACCGCGCAGCAGGGCGGCCACTGGACCGCGACCGTGAACCACGCGGGCGCGGCCGGCAAGCCGGTCACCCTGAAGACCGAACTGACGGACGCCAACGGCAACTCCGTCATCCAGACCGTGAACGACGCTTACGCCGTGCGCTGATCACGACCTGACCGGTCCGCCGGGCGTCCTTCCCGTGGGGGGTGGGGCCGCCCGGCGGACCTTTTTCATGGCCACTATTTCCGGATGACCCGTTTTCGTACGGCCCCTGCGGTGGACAATAAGGGCATGAGTCAGCAGGGGGAGAGGCCCGCCGCCCACGAGGACGACTGGTGGCGCAGGCTGTACGACGAGACCGCGAGGGACACCGGGGCGAGCAACGCGGCCGACAGCCTCGACGACCGCTTCCACTCGGCATCGGACGCGGTGAGTCCGGGCGGGCGCGGGGGGTTTGACGGGGCCGGGGTGCCTTGGGTGACGGATGCACTGGGGGAGGTCTCTGAACCGCAGGTGGTGGACGCACCGGGGGAGGTGGCCGGGCCTCCGTCTCCGCCGTCCGCGCCGGTCGCGCCATCCGGGCCTCCGCCTCCGCCGTCTGCGCCGGTGGTGCCTGAGCCCCTGCGGGTGCGTGCTCCGTGGGAGCCGCCTGTTGCGGCCGTACGCGTCCCGGGGACGTCCCCGGGACGTCCGTCGCAGCCGCGCACCTTTGCCGCACCGCCGGTTCCGGCCGGTCCTCCGGCCGTCCCTGACCTGTTGTCGGGGGCTGAACCGTCGCCCGAGCCACCCGTCGCCGATGGGGCGTCCGCGCCGGTGCCGCCTCTGCCCAGGCGGCCGGCCGGTGAGAGACCCGCCGCCCCGCAAGCCCCCGTGACCACGGTCACCGCACAGGCACCTGCACCCGAGCCCGAACGCTTAACCGCACCCGCACCCGCACCCGCACCCGCACCCGCACCCGCACCCGCACCCGCACCCGCACCCGCACCCGCACCCGCTCCACTCCGCCCCGTGATCGGCCATGTGGGTGACCGGCCGCCCACCTATGACGCCGAGCCCACCGCGCTGCCCGCCACCGTCCCCCAGGAGCTGGACGGTCTCGTCGCCGACACCGTGCTCGACGGCGCCCGGTACGGCACGTACACCCTGCGCGCCGCCTCCGTGCGCGGAGACTCCGCGCGGTTCCGGGGCGAGCCCCGCCGCGATGCGCTGCTCACCGTGCGCTTCGGCACCGACAGGAGCGCGCTCGTCCTGGTCGCCGTCGCCACCGGAGCCCGCGCCACCGAGCGGGCACATCTGGCGGCGGCCGACGCCTGCCGCTGGATCGGCGGTGCCGTCGGCCGCAGCCATGTCCGGCTCTCCGAGGACATAAGGGCCGGCCACCGCGGTGACCTCAAATCCGGCCTGCATCGGCTCACCGACCGCAGCTACGGCAAGCTGCGCGCCCGAGCCGCCGAGCTGGGACTCCAACCGCAGCAGTACACGGCCGGCCTGCGCTGCCTCCTGCTGTCGGCAGACCCCGACTGCCGTACCAGGGTCTTCTTCGGCGTCGGCGCCGGTGGGCTCTTCCGGCTGCGCGACGGAGCGTGGCGGGACCTCGAACCGGAGATTCCGGAAGCCGGTGACGTCAGCGGTGAAGCCGTGGTCGGATTCGGATCCCCGTCCCCGTCCCCCGGGAGCGGTCCCGACGGCGACCACCTCACCAGGGATCTGGGCATCAGCACGCCCCCGTCCCCGCATGCCGAGAGCCCGCTCGCCCCGCCCGCCGAACCGTTCCGGTTCCGGGCCTCGGTGGCCCGGCCGGGCGACACGCTGCTGCTGTGCAGCACCGGCCTCGCCGAACCGCTGCGCGGCGAGCCCGATCTGGCCCGGGAGCTCGCCGATCGCTGGGCCCACGACGAGGCACCCGGGCTCGCGACGTTCCTCGCGGACACCCAGCTCAGGGTGAAGGGCTACTCCGACGACCGTACGAGCGCCGGCGTCTGGGAGGCGTAACCACGCGCGTCATGGGTTGATGGATGCGAAGTCCGGAAGCCGAAGCGCGGAAAGGGTACGCACCCATGGCCAAACAGAACGTGTCGGAGCAGTTCGTCGACATCCTCGTCCGGGCGGGCGTCAAGCGTATGTACGGCGTCGTCGGCGACAGCCTCAACCCGGTCGTCGACGCCATCCGACGCAATTCGGCCATCGACTGGATCCAGGTCAGGCACGAGGAGACCGCCGCGTTCGCCGCCGGAGCCGAGGCCCAGATCACCGGCTCGCTGGCGGCCTGCGCCGGATCCTGCGGCCCCGGCAATCTGCACCTCATCAACGGCCTCTATGACGCACACCGGTCCATGGCGCCCGTTCTCGCCCTCGCCTCGCACATCCCTTCGAGCGAGATCGGTCTCGGCTACTTCCAGGAGACCCATCCGGAGCTGCTCTTCCAGGAGTGCAGTCACTACAACGAGATGATTTCCAACCCACAGCAGATGCCGCGGCTGCTGCAGACGGCCATTCAGCACGCGATCGGCCGAGGCGGGGTCAGCGTCGTCGCGATGCCGGGTGACATTGCATCGCAGCCGGCCCCGGAGAAGTCGATCGAGCACGCCCTGGTCACCTCGCGGCCGACGGTACGGCCCGGTGACGAGGAGATCGAGAAGCTCTGCCGGATGGTCGACGAGGCGAAACGCGTGACATTGTTCTGCGGCAGCGGCACGGCGGGTGCCCACGCCGAGGTGATGGAGTTCGCCGAGCGGGTGAAGGCCCCGGTCGGGCATGCGCTGCGTGGTAAGGAATGGATCCAGTACGACAATCCGTACGACGTCGGCATGAGCGGACTGCTCGGCTACGGCGCCGCCTACGAGGCGACCAACGAGTGCGATCTCCTCATCCTGCTCGGCACCGATTTCCCGTACAACGCCTTCCTTCCCAGCGATGTGAAGATCGTCCAGGTCGATGTGCGTCCCGAGCACCTCGGCCGCCGATCCAAGCTGGATCTCGCGGTCTGGGGCGATGTCCGCGAGACGCTGCGCTGTCTGACCCCGCGGGTCAAGACAAAAACCGACCGCAAGTTCCTTGACCGGATGCTGAAGAAACACGCCGACGCGCTGGAGGGCGTGGTCAAGGCGTACACCCGCAAGGTCGAGAAGCACATCCCGATCCACCCCGAGTACGTCGCCTCGGTGCTGGACGATCTGGCGGACGACGACGCCGTGTTCACCGTCGACACCGGTATGTGCAATGTCTGGGCCGCCCGCTATCTCTCACCCAACGGCAAGCGTCGCGTCATCGGTTCGTTCAGCCACGGCTCGATGGCCAACGCGCTGCCGCAGGCCATCGGCGCCCAGTTCACCGACCGGAACCGGCAGGTGGTGTCGATGTCCGGCGACGGCGGATTCACCATGCTGATGGGCGACTTCCTCACCCTGGTGCAGTACGACCTGCCGGTGAAGGTGGTGCTGTTCAACAACTCTTCGCTCGGCATGGTCGAGTTGGAGATGCTGGTCGCCGGCCTTCCGTCGTTCGGTACGACCAACAAGAACCCGGATTTCGCGGCGGTCGCCCGGGCCGCCGGGGCGTACGGCGTACGGGTGGAGAAGCCCAAGCAGCTCGAAAGCGCCCTCAAGGACGCCTTCAAGCACAAGGGCCCGGCGCTCGTCGATGTCGTCACCGACCCCAATGCGCTCTCCATCCCGCCGAGGATCAGCGCGGAGATGGTGACCGGATTCGCGCTCTCCGCCAGCAAGATCGTGCTGGACGGCGGAGTCGGCCGGATGGTCCAGATGGCCCGCTCCAACCTGCGGAACGTGCCCCGCCCCTGAACCGGCCGAGGAATGGGGCGGGGCGTTCGCTCACGCCGGGGACAGTCGCACCGTCAGGATCTGGAACGGCCGCAGCGCCAGTGCGAGACCGTGCTCACCGGGCGTCGCCTCGTGCAGCGGCCGCTCCAACAGGTCGGTGATCTCAGCCCGTGCGACGGGGAAGGCGACCCGGAGCGCGGCCTCGGCCCGGCCGCCCGCCGACTCGTACAGCCGCACGATCACATCGCCGCTGCGGTCCTCGGCGAGCTTCACCGACTCCACCGTGACCGCCGGATGCCCGGTGGTGATCAGCGACGGCACCGCGGGGGCCACCGCCGCCCGCAACGGCAGGTTGAGCGCGAGCCCCTCACGTACCGCGTCCGTGACCTCCGCCCCGGGCGCCAGCGCATACCGGAACCGGTGCGTGCCGAGGTCGGTCTCCGGATCCGGGCTGTGCGGGGCGCGCAGCAGCGTCAGCCGTACGGTCGTGCCGAGACCCGAATCGTGCGGGGTCCGGGTCACCTCGTGCCCGTACGTCGAGTCGTTGAGCACCGCGACCCCGTAACCCGGCTCGCCGACCCGCAGCCAGCGGTGCGCGCAGATCTCGAAACGGGCCGCGTCCCAGCCGGTGTTGTCGTGTGTGGGGCGGTGGATGTGCCCGAACTGGATCTCGGCCGTGGACCGTTCGGCGTGCACATCGAGCGGGAACGACACCTTGAGGACCTTCTCCGACTCCTGCCAGTCCACCTCGGTGTCGATGTCGATCTGCCGGCTTCCCGCCGCCAGCCGGATCTCCTGCACGATGCGCGATGCCCCGAACGACCGCATCACACGAACGGCGGCCCGCAACGGCCCCTCCTCGATCAGTTCAACGGAGTCGGCTGCGATGAGATCGGTGCGGGTACGGCGGTAGTGGCGGTCGATGTCCCAGGCGTCCCAGTGATTGGGATGATCCGGGTGCAGCTGGAGGAGGTTGGCCCGGTGACCGGGGGCGAGGACGTCCCGCCCCGCGCCGAGATCGCGGACGGCGGCGATCAACCCGTCGCCGTCGACCGTGACCCGCAACAGCCCATTGTCGAGTACGAATTCCTCGCCCGCCGAGCCGCTTGCCGACTTGCCCGCCGACCCGGTCGCCGTGACCGCGTGCTCCGGAACCGCCGAGCCGTCCAGCAGACCGGCGCCCAGCCCGGGTGTCTCGGCCAGCACCGCCGCACGCCCGCCGCCCAGCGGCTGCACATGCGCGCCGGAGGGCAGCACCGCGCTCGCCTCGGCGTCCAGCTCGATCACCTGACTCCGGTGGTACGGCGATGAGTTGAGCGCCACCAGACCCTCGGCCCCACCCAGCGCCGCCACCGCGTCCGCCACCAGATCGGCCAGTTCCTCCCGCACCCTTTCGTATGTCTCGCGTGCCTCCCGGTGCACCCACGCGATCGACGAGCCCGGCAGGATGTCATGGAACTGATGCAGCAGCACCGTCTTCCACAGCCGGTCCAGCGCCTCGTACGGATAACGGTGGCCGGGAGTCCGCAGCGCCGCCGTGGTGGCCCACAACTCGGCTTCCCGGAGCAGGTGTTCGCTGCGGCGGTTGCCCTGCTTGGTCTTGGCCTGGGTGGTGTACGTGGCCCGGTGCAGCTCCAGATACAGCTCGCCCGACCAGACCGGTGCCTGCGACCCGTACTCCTCCTCGGCCGCCGCGAAGAACGCCGACGGCCTCTCGATCTCGACCCGCGGCGAACCCTCCAGATCCCTGAGCCTGCGCGCCTTCTCCAACATCTCGCGGGTCGGTCCGCCCCCGCCGTCACCCCAGCCGAACGGGACGAGGGAACGGGTCGCCAGCCCCTTCTCCGCGAAGTTCCGTTCAGCGTGAGCGAGTTCGCGGCCATGGAACTGCGCGTTGTAGGTGTCCACGGGCGGGAAGTGAGTGAAGACCCTGGTCCCGTCGATGCCCTCCCACCAGAAGGTGTGATGTGGCATTTTATTGCTCTGGTTCCAGGACAGCTTCTGCGTCAGGAACCATTTCACCCCCGCCAGCCGCGCCAGCTGCGGGAAGGCGGCCGTGTAGCCGAAGGAGTCCGGTAGCCAGATCTCCTCCGTCTCCACCCCCAGTTCCTGCTCGAAGAACCGCTTGCCGTGCACGATCTGCCGGGCCAGCGCCTCACCGCCCGGCATATTGGCATCGGACTCCACCCACATAGAACCCACGGGCGCCCACTGCCCGTCCGCCACGGCCTGCTTGATCCGCTCCCAGATGTGCGGCTGATGCTCCTTCACCCAGGCGTACTGCTGGGCCTGCGACGCGGCGAAGACCAGCTCCGGATAGTCCTGGGCCAGCGCGGTGACATTGGCGAAGGTGCGCGAGGCCTTCCGCACCGTCTCGCGCAGCGGCCACAGCCACGCCGAGTCGATGTGCGCATGACCGGCGGCCGAGATCCGGTGCGCGCTGGCCGACGCCGGGCGGGACAGCGCATCGGCCAGCCGGTCCCGGCCGGCTCGCGCCGTGCCCGCCACATCGTGCAGATCCAGCGCATCGAGCATGCGTTCCAGCGACCGCAGGATCTCGTACCGCCGCGAACGGTCGACGGGCAGTTCCCGCATCAGCTCGGAGAGCACCTCGATGTCCAGAACGAGATGCCAGACCTCTTCGTCCAGCACAGCGAGGTCCGCGGAAGCGAACCGGTAGAGGGGCCGGTCACCAGCGGTCAGTACGTCCCCGAGCGGCGTCGGCGCGAAGCCGTGCTCCAGAACTGCCGGGTTGGCCGCCGCCTCCAGGAGCAGCGAGACCGGCTCGCCGCCGGCGGCCGGGGACGCGACCGTCAGATGCCGATTGCGCGGATGGATGCCCTTGAGCGGGATGCCCGCGGTGTCATACAGCATCCCCTCGGCCTGGAATCCGGGCCCCTGACCGGAGAAGCCCGGGTCGACGACCACCTCGACGCGCCGCCCCGCCCAATCCTCGGGCACCGTCCCCTCCAACCGGAACCAGCTGGTGGACCACGGCTTCCCCCACTCCGTACCTGTGCTGAACGGCTCGTACGTTCCCTCCAGTGCCTGAGCCACCGGTACGGGTTCGCCGGGGATGTGCCGGACGGAGAGGGCGAGCGGGGTCCGTGCCGGGTACTTGGCGGGACGGATGAACTGGTGAAGGGCCCTTTCGAGGCGGTCCTCCACCAGGGTGCGGTCGTCGTGCATCACGGCTCCTCGGGGTCGGCGCCTTGGGGTGTCCTTGGCTCCACTTCCCCGGCGGCGCAACCGGCACCCCTGCGAGCGGTGCGAGGGGGTGATGGTTGATCAACCGGCCCTGTACGCAC
Organism: Streptomyces sp. NPDC048473; assembly: GCF_043200155.1. NCBI lineage: Bacteria > Bacillati > Actinomycetota > Actinomycetes > Kitasatosporales > Streptomycetaceae > Streptomyces > Streptomyces sp. NPDC048473. The sequence goes on along the minus strand of NZ_JBICXE010000012.1, from coordinate 180,583 downwards.
CCTTGGCGGCCTCAAAGCAATGTGACATATTACTGTCGTGCTCATGAGACAGCCCCTGGATGTCGTCATCGTCGGGGCCGGAGTGGTCGGTGCCGCCTGCGCCTATTACGCCTCCCGGTCCGGACTGTCCGTAGCCGTCGTCGACCGCGGCCCGGTCGCCGGAGGCACTACCGGAGCCGGAGAGGGCAACCTCCTGGTCTCCGACAAGATGCCAGGACCCGAACTGGAACTGGCTCTGGTCTCCGCCTCCTTGTGGAGCCAACTGTCGGAAGAACTTTCTTCGGACATCGAGTACGAGAGCAAGGGCGGCCTGGTCGTAGCGGCGTCCGAGGAATCCTTGACCACCCTGTCGACGACGGCCGCCGACCAGCGAGGAGCCGGAGTCGAGGCGTACCACGTCACATCCGACCGGCTCCGCGATGTCGAGCCTCACCTCGCACCGCACCTTGCCGGAGGCTGCCACTACCCGCAAGACGCGCAGGTTCAACCAGCTCTGGCGGCAGCCGAGTTGTTACGGGCAGCCAGCCGCTCCGGAGCACGCCTGTGCCCGGGGGAGGAAGTCGTCGGGATACTCAGGGACCGGAAGGGTGCGGTACGCGGGGTGCGCACCGCACGGAGTGAACTGCGCGCCCCGATGGTCGTCAACGCGGCGGGCACCTGGGGCGGTGACCTGGCCGCAATGGCCGGGGTGGACCTGCCGGTCCTGCCGCGCAGGGGGTTCGTGCTCGTCACCGAGCCGTTGCCGCGGCTGATCCGGCACAAGGTCTATGCCGCGGAGTACGTGGCCGATGTGTCGAGCGGGTCCGCGGCGCTGCAGACCTCGCCCGTGGTGGAGGGAACCCCGTCGGGGCCGGTGCTGATCGGGGCCAGCCGCGAACGGGTCGGCTTCGACCGGACGTTGTCGGTTCCGGTGATCGCCCGGCTGGCTTCCCAGGCCGCCGCTCTCTTCCCCGTACTGGCGGATGTGCGGGTGATGCGCGCCTACCACGGGTTCCGTCCCTACCTGCCCGATCATCTGCCGGCGATCGGCCCGGACCCCCGGGTGCCAGGGCTCTTCCACGCCTGCGGCCATGAAGGAGCCGGGATCGGGCTGGCCCCCGCGACCGGACTGCTGATCGCCGACGCGATCGCCGGGCGGCAGCCGGTGCTCGATCTCGGACCGTTCGCCCCGGACCGGTTCGACACCACGTGCCATGTCACATGACTGCGGAGGGGGCTCGTGTGCCCCAGGAGAGGACCCTGTGAGACGTACCCGTGCACGTACCCCGGCCGAGCTCGTCGCGGCCCAGCCCGAACCGGAATTCCAGCTGACCCTCGACGGGCGCCCGATCCGTGGACTGCCGGGCCAGAGCATCGCCGCGGCCCTCTGGTCGGCGGGCATCCTTACCTGGCGCACCACTCGGATCCACGGCCGGCCGCGGGGAGCCTTCTGCGGCATCGGTGCCTGCTACGACTGCCTGGCCACGGTCAACGGCCGGCCGAACCAGCGCGCATGCCTGCTTCCCGCCCGCCCCGGCGACGCCGTCACCACACAGGAGGGCGACGGGCATGCCGCACTCGGCAGATGAATGCCGCCCAAGTGACGCGGACTGCGCCGGACTCGCCGTGGTGGGCGCGGGACCGGCCGGCCTGGCCGCAGCCGTCACCGCGGCCGATCACGGGCTCGACGTGGTTCTGCTGGACTCGGCCGTCACGCCCGGTGGACAGTACTACCGCAGCCCGGCCGACGGGCTCGGCGCCACCCGGCCCGGCGCCCTCCACCACGGCTGGCCCGTCTTCGCTGAACTCTCCGCACAATTTGCCGCGCACCGCGGCTCCGGCTCGATCCGTCATCTTTCCAACCACCAGGTGTGGACGGTCGAACGAGCCGGTGGCGGCGACTGGATCCTGCACGCCGTCACCGGAGCCGAAGGGGATCACCGTTGCGCTGTCCGGGCCCGCCGACTGCTGCTGGCGACGGGTGCCCATGAACGTCAACTTCCCTTCCCCGGCTGGACACTTCCGGGCGTGGTGAGCGCGGCCGGCGCCCAGGCCATGCTCAAGTCCGGCCTGGTGCTGCCCGGCCGCCGGATCGTGGTCGCGGGGAGTGGCCCGCTTCTGCAAGCCGTCGCCCTCTCGCTGACGCGCGCCGGTGCGAGCGTTCCCGCACTCATCGAAGCATCCGGTTACGGGGCGTACGCGCGTGCTCCCCGGGTGCTGGCCGCCAACCCCGGCAAGATGGCGGAAGGGGTCCGGTACGGGGCGGCACTGACCGGCGCCGGAGTTCGCGTGCTGACGCACCGGGCAGTCACGGACGTGCACGGCGACGACCGGGTGGAGGCGGTGACCGTCAGCCGGGTCGACCGCCGGTGGCGTCCCGTGCCGGGGACCGGCCGCAAGATCGCCTGCGATGCCCTCGCCGTCGGACACGGGCTCGTTCCTCAGCTGGAACTCGCCGTGGCGGCGGGCTGCGGTACGCGCGTGTGCGCGGACGGTACGCATGCGGTCACCCTCGACGAGCAGCTCGGGACCACCGTGCCGGGCGTCTGGGCGGCGGGAGAGACCGGTGGCATCGGCGGCGTCGAACTCGCCCTTTGTGAAGGAGAGTTGGCCGCGCTATCGGTCATTCGCGAGATACGGGGCAGTGTGCCGCGGGCAGCGGCGCGCAGAGCAGTCGCTCTGCGTCGTTCCCGACGCCGTCTGCGGGCCTTTGCCGCGTTGATGGGAGCCGTGCACCGGCCGGGGGCGGGGTGGAGCGAATGGCTGACCGGCGACACGGAGGTCTGCCGTTGCGAAGAGGTCACCGCGGGCCGGATCCGTACCGCGTGCGAGGAGCTCGGAGCCGGTGACACCAGGACCGTCAAACTGCTCACCCGGGCCGGAATGGGATGGTGCCAGGGCCGGACCTGCGGATTCGCCGTCCGTGAACTGGCCGACGCGCACGGCAGCGGACGCAGCACGGGCGAAGAGCCGGACGGCCCCGACCGGCGCCCGCTGGCCTGCCCGGTAAGGCTGTCCACGCTCGCCGACCTGGCCGAACCCGGATAGACGCGCAGCCGCTCCCCGACACCCCTCGGCCGCGCCTCGGTACTTCGCGCCGCCGGCTGTTGCCCATGCTTCCCCCCCACGCCGTAAATGTCACACCACTCAAGGAGCCACGATGCAGACGAACGCCCACCCGCGCACCCGCCCCTGGCACGGGGTCATGGTCGCCACCCCGATCACATTGCGCGATGACTGCACGATCGACTACGACGCCTATGCCACGCATGTCCAACAGCTCATCGCGGAGGGTTGCGACGGTGTGGTGCCCAACGGGTCACTGGGGGAGTACCAGACCCTGACCGACAGCGAACGCGAGCAGGTGGTCCGGGTCGCCGTCGAGGCGGCAGGCGACGGCAGCCGCGTCATGCCGGGCGTCTCCGCCTACGGCAGCGCGGAGTCGCGGCGCTGGGCGGAACAGGCCGCAGAGGCGGGCGCCGGTTCCGTGCTGCTCCTGCCGCCCAACGGATACCGCTGCGAGGACGCGGCGGTCCGAGCCCACTACGCCGCTGTGGCCGAAGTCGGGGTTCCGGTCGTCGCGTACAACAACCCGTACGACACCAAGGTGGATCTGACACCGAGCCTGCTCGCCGCTCTCCACCAGGAGGGCAGCATCGTGGCGGTCAAGGAGTTCAGCGGCGATGTCCGAAGGGCCTACGAGATCGCCGAACAGGCGCCCGGCCTCGACCTGCTCGTGGGCGCCGACGACGTACTGCTGGAACTGGCACTTGCCGGGGCCGTCGGCTGGATCGCCGGCTGTCCGAACATGCTGCCGTCCTGCTGTGTCGAGCTGTACCGGGCCGCTGTGACCGGTGACATGGCAACTGCCCTGCCGCTGTACCGCGAGCTGCATCCCCTGCTGCGGTGGGACTCGAAGCCGGAGTTCGTCCAGGCCATCAAGGCATCCATGGACGTTGTCGGACGCCATGGCGGCCGTACCCGTCCGCCACGCCTTCCCCTGCCCGCCGACGACGAGGCAGCCGTACGTGCCGCGACGGAGAAGGTACTGGCCGGGGGCCTCGGCTGAGCGCGGTTCGGTCGTTGTACGTCCGGACAGCGCCCGACCCGGCCCGTTCTTCGTGTTGTTCATGACGAACTGACGAACCAGGAGAAGCCTTGCAGACACGTCACATCTTCCACGCAGTCGACTCACACACCGAGGGCATGCCCACCCGCGTCATCACCGGCGGCATCGGCACCATTCCCGGTGCCACGATGGCTGAACGGCGCACGTACTTCCGGAAACACCGGGACGCCGTGCGAACGCTGCTCATGTACGAACCGCGCGGCCATGCCTCCATGAGCGGCGCGATCCTCCAGCCGCCCACCCGGCCCGACGCGGACTTCGGCGTCCTCTTCATAGAGGTTTCCGGGTATCTGCCGATGTGCGGGCACGGCACCATCGGGGTCGCGACCGTTCTGGTGGAGACCGGAATGGTCGAGGTCACCGAACCCGTCACCACCGTACGGCTGGACACCCCGGCCGGACTCGTCAGCGTCGACGTCCGAGTGAAGGACGGCGCGGCCACCGCTGTCACCCTGACCAACGTTCCCGCGTTCAGCGTCGCACTCGACCGGACGGTGGACGTACCCGGCTACGGACCGGTCCGCTACGACCTCGCCTACGGCGGCAACTTCTATGCGATGGTGCAGCTGTCCGACCTCGGGCTGCCCTTCGACCGGGCGCGCAAGGGCGACATCCTGGCGGCCGGACTCGCCCTGATGGACGCGGTCAACGCCGCTGACCGGCCCGTTCATCCGGAAGATTCCGACATCAACGGCCTCAAGCACGTGCAGTTCATCGCACCCGGTTCCGATGCCCGCCACTCCCGACACGCGATGGCGATCCACCCCGGCTGGTTCGACCGGTCGCCCTGCGGAACCGGCACCTCGGCACGCATGGCCCAACTGCACGCCCGTGGTGAATTGGCCCTGGACACCGACTTCGTGAACGAGTCGTTCATCGGAACCTCGTTCACCGGGCGTCTCGTCGAGAAGACCACCGTGGGCGGGCTTCCCGCCGTCGTCCCCACCGTCACCGGCCGCGCCTGGATCACCGGTACCGCGCAATTCTTCCTGAACCCGTCCGACCCCTTTCCCGAAGGATTCCTGCTGTGAACCTGCCCCTGCTCGGTGCCGACGACATCGAGGCACTGGGACCGACCGGAGCCTTGGACGCCCTGGAGGCGGCGCTGAGCGGGGGACTCGATCCGGAGACGTCCCCGGCCCGGCACCATGTCACAGTGCCAGGCGGAGAACTGCTGATCATGCCTGCCACCACCCATCAGGTGACCGGAGTGAAGATCGCAGGAGTCGCCCCCGACAACCCGGCACGCGGCCTGCCACGGATCACTGGAAGCTATCTGCTGCTCGACGGCCCCACTCTGCTGCCGCTCGCCCTGCTCGACGGGGCCGCGCTCACCACACTGCGCACACCGGCCGTGTCGGCACTCGCGATCCGCCACCTCACCCCGCCCGTCCTGCGCCATCTGGTGCTCTTCGGAACGGGCCCCCAGGCGTACGGACACCTTGCCGCGGTGCTCGCGGAACGGCACGTCGAACGCGTCACCGTGGTCGGCCGTACCCCGCGCCGGGTCGCCGCACTGGTCGAGCACGCCCGTCAACTCGGCGTGGACGCCGGGGCGGGTGAGGCGCACGGGACGGAGGAGGTCGTCACGGCCGATCTGGTGCTCTGCTGCACCACATCCGCAACCCCGCTGTTCGACGGCACCCTGGTGCCGGACGGGGCGACGGTCGTGGCGGTCGGTTCGCACACCCCGGACGCCCGGGAGGTCGACACGGCTCTGGTGTCACGCTCCACCGTGATCGTCGAATCGAGGGCGGCAGCCCTGCCGGAGGCGGGCGATCTGCTGATCCCGATGGCGGAAGGAGCCTTCAGCGCCGAGGACATCGCCGGCAACCTCGCAGACCTGGTGACCGGTCGGATCCTCGGTGAGAAGCCGGCCGCCTTCGAGCGCCCCCGGTTCTTCAAAAGCGTCGGAATGGGGTGGGAAGACCTCGCGGTCGCCGCGGCGGTGCACCGGAAGTCGGCGCCCTGACCAAGTTGTCCACAGGTCAGGAGCGACGGGCCCGAGCGGAAAGGTGACATTGTATTCTGAGGGCCCGTACGGCGTTGGAGGAACAATCATGGCCCGCCTGTCGACGCTCAATGTCATCTCGGCGCAAGAGCACTTGCGCGACCGGGTGGCGAACGCTCTCAGGGCGGCCCTGATCGCCGGAGACCTCCGTCCGGGCATGATCTACTCCGCCCCCGCCCTCGCTGCCGAATTCGGGGTGTCCGCCACCCCGGTCCGCGAGGCCATGCTGGACCTGGTGCGTGAGGGCCTGGTCGAAGCGGTCCGCAACAAGGGTTTCCGCATAACGGAGTTGACCGACCAGGACCTCGACGACTTCACCGAACTCCGCGCCATGATCGAGGTACCCACCGTCGGCCGCATTGCCCGGATGGGCAAGGTCAGGGAGCTGAAGGCACTTCGGCCGCTCGCCCTGGCGATCGTCGCTGCTGCCGCCGAGCACGACATCATCGGTTATCTGGAGGCCGACCGCCGCTTCCATCTCGAACTGCTCGGTCTGGCGGGTAACCGCAGGCTGGTGGAGGAAGTCGGCAACCTGCGCAAGCGATCGCGCCTTTTCGGATTGAACCGGCTTGACGCGACGGGGAAGCTGACCGTATCGGCCGAAGAGCATGTCCAACTGCTCGACCTCGTGATCGCCGGTGACGCCCAGCGCGCCGAGGCCTGCATGCTGGCCCATATGTCACATGTCAGGTCGATATGGGCCGAGGGGGACGGCGACGACGCCGGCGCCGGAGGCACCCGGGGCAGAAGGGCGTCGCTGCCGGTCGCAGAGGCCTGAGCCACCGGCCCCGCGACGCCGCCCCCCATGTGCCGGTCGGTCTTAAGCGGCACTCCGTCCTCCACCGGCCGCCCCCGTCCCCTGCGCGGGGGCGGCCGGTGGAGTGGGCCGTCCGGTTCAACCGTCCAGCAGGGCGGCCATCCACTCCTCGATTCCGTCGGCAGTGCGCGGCAGCGCGGACGACATGAGGCGTGCGCCGTCGGCCGTGATCACGAGGTCGTCCTCGATCCGCACCCCGATTCCGCGCAGTGACCGGGGCAGCGTCTCGTCGTCGGGCTGGAGATAGAGCCCCGGTTCCACGGTCAGTACCTGGCCGACTTCCAGGCGCCCGTCCACATAGCGGTCGGCGCGCGCCTGGGCGCAGTCGTGGAGGTCCATGCCGAGCATGTGACCGCTGCTGCAGAGCGTGTACCGGCGGTAGAAGCCGTTGTCGGCGTCGAGTGCCTCCTCGGCGGACACCCGCAACACGCCCCATCCGTACAGCCCTTCGGTGATGACGCGCATGGCCGCCAGGTGGAAGTCACGGAATCGTGCCCCAGGGCGCAGGGCCGCGATGCCCGCTTCCTGCGCGGCGAGCACCAGCTCGTAGACGCTGCGCTGTGCGGGGGAGAAGCGGCCGGACAGCGGCAGGGTGCGGGTGATGTCGGCCGTGTAGAGCGAATCGGTCTCCACCCCGGCGTCCAGGAGCAGCAACTGGTCGCGGTCCAGCGGACCGTCATTGCGGATCCAGTGCAGGGCACAGGCGTGCGCGCCGGCTGCGGCGATCGTGGAGTAGCCCGGACCGTTCCCCTCCAGCCGGGCCCGCAGATTGAAAACGCCCTCGATCCAGCGCTCACCCCGCGGGTGCCGCAGCGCCTGCGGAAGGCTTCGCACCACATCCTCGAAACCCGTCACCGTCGCATCCACGGCTTGCTGCAACTGGCCTGTCTCCCAAGGATCCTTGACCAGTCGGAGCTCGCTGAGCACTGCCTCCAGTCCTGCCGGCGCCGACCGTCGGCGCTGGAACGAGTGGCAGGAACGCAGTAGTTCGTCGACGGCAGGGTCCACCCCTCCCAGCGCCCGTACCGGTGGCTGTGGCCCGGTCAACAGCTTCTCCCAGGCGTCCAGGTGTGCACAGCGGATGCCGGTCATCCGGGCGGCTTCCTCCAGGTCGGGTCTGCGCCCGACCCAGAACTCCCCGTATCTGCGGTCGCGGTAGAACTCGCGGCCGGTGCGAGGTGACCTGGGCCGCAGATACAGCACCGCCTCGTGCCGCTCGTCGCCGTCGGGTTCGAGGACGAGGACGTGTCCGGCCTGGTCCTCGCCGGTGAGGCCGGTGAGCCAGGCATAGCCGGTGTGCGGCCGGAAGCGATGGTCCGTGTCGTTGGAGCGGACTGAGAGCGCACCCGCCGGGATGACCAGGCGCTCGCCCGGGAAGCGGGCGGCGAACCGAGCGCGGCGGGCCGGGGTGACGTCGTGCGAGGGGACGCGGATGTCCGCAGGCAGTGGGGTATCCGCCCACGCCGTGCTCATGAAGGCGTCCAGTGCGGGCGACACCGGCAGGTCATGGCTGCCAGTGCGGGGCGCGGAGAGGGAATGGGTCACGGGCATTGCTCCTCAGGGTTCTGTCGGCGCTCTGTCGAGGTTCTGTCGGGGCGCAACGGTTCGGCGGTCAGCAATCCGAAGTCGGCGGCCGGTGCGTACGCGAGGCGCGACTGAACTCCGGTGTCGTGGCGTGGAGTTGGTGCCGAGATGAATGCTGCGAAAAGACTTCCGAAGAACATGTGACATGTGCCATTGTACAGCGCGTGGAAGGATCGGTCGTGTTCATGTCATTTCGTGAGTGCAGTAAGACCTGATCCGGCCCCACCCCCCACGCATTCCCCCACAGCCGTGCACCGTTGTGCGGCAACACTCCGCTGGGAGGCGGCACGTGAAGAACCGAACGGTTCGACAGAGATTCACCGGACTGTCCACTGTGGTGCTGGCAGCATGCCTGGGCATAGGCCTGCTCTCCGCACCCAGCCAGGCCGTCGAGCGGCACCCCACCGCATCGACAGCGACCGGTAACACCCGGACCGGCGACGCCGGTCCGGTCCGTACGGGCAGCGGCCCCTCCGCCGAGGCGCTGACCGCACCTGCGGACGACGCCGCCCACGTCGGCCGCAAAGCCCTCAAGGCCGCCGACCGCCCGCCGTTGTCCGCATCCAAGGACGCACTGCGGCGGGACTACGACGACCCCGGCGCCGCGCTCCCGAGCCACTTGGCGCCTTCGATGAAGGCCGACTCCAAGGCCAAGGCCAAGGCCGGCTCCAAGGCCCGGACCGCTGCCGAGTGCAATGTCAGCGACTTCACCAGCCGCACCGGAAGCGACCTGGTCCAGCAGATCAAGTCATCGACGACCGACTGCGTCAACACGCTGTTCCGTGTCAAGGGCAACGACGGCAATCTGGCCTTCCGCGAGGCGCAGATGGTCACTGTCGCCAACGCCCTGCGTGATGGATCGGCCGCCTACCCCGGCGACAGCAGTACCGGCATGCCCCAGCTGGTCCTCTATCTCCGAGCCGGGTACTACGTGCAGTTCTACGACCCCGACACGGTGGGCAGCTACGGGCCGGAGCTGCGTACGGCGATCCAGGGCGGGCTCGACGCGTTCTTCGCCTCCTCGCATGCCTTCGACGTCACCGACGCCAACGGAGAGACCCTGTCCGAGGCCGTCATATTGATCGACAGTGCCGTGGAGAACGCCCGCTACCTGTCTGTCGTCAAGCGGTTGCTGGCCAACTACGACTCCTCGTACAACAGCTCCTGGTACATGGTCAACGCCGTGAACAGCGTGTACACGGTCATGTTCCGGGGCCACCAGATGCCGGAGTTCATCAGTGCCATCGAGGCCGATTCCAGTGTGCTGAACTCCCTGCACGACTTCGCCGCGAACCACCTCGACCTGCTGGGCACCAAGCAGTCGTTCCTGGCCTCCAACGCGGGACTCGAACTCGGCCGCTTCCTCAAGGAGGACTCGCTGCGCGCCAAGGCGAGCCCGCTCGCGGCCGACCTGATGAGCAAGACCTCCATCGACGGCCCCACCGCCCCGCTCTGGGTCAATCTGGCAAAGATGGTCGACGCCTACGACAAGGACAACTGCGCGAACTACGGCGCCTGTGACCTCGCGGAGCGTCTGGAGAAGGCCGTCCTGCCGGTGAAGCACACCTGTAGCGACAGCATCACCATCCGGGCGCAGGACATGACCGCGGAGGAGCTCGAAGCCAGCTGCACCAGCCTGCGCGACCAGGACGCCTACTTCCACGAGGTGGCCCGGGACAACGGCGCGGTCGCCGACGACAACAACAAGACCATCGAGGTCGTGGCCTTCAACTCCAGCACCGACTACCAGACCTACGCCGGAGTGATCTTCGGCATCGACACCAACAACGGTGGCATGTACCTGGAGGGCGACCCCAAGGCCGAGGGCAACCAGCCCCGGTTCATCGCCTACGAGGCCGAGTGGGCCCGCCCCGACTTCCAGATCTGGAACCTCAACCACGAGTACACGCACTACCTCGACGGCCGCTTCAACATGTACGGCGACTTCGCCGCCGGATTGACCACCCCGACCGTCTGGTGGGTGGAGGGCTTCGCGGAGTTCGTCTCGTACTCGTACCGCAAGGTCACCTACGACGACGCCGTCGCCCAGGCCGCCAACCGCACCTACACCCTGCGGACCCTGTTCGACACCACCTACGACAACGCCGACCAGACCCGCGTCTACAACTGGGGCTACCTGGCCGTCCGTTACATGCTCGAATCCCACCGCTCTGACGTCGACACCCTGCTCGGCCTCTACCGCAAGGGCGACTGGGACGGCGCCCGCACCCTGCTCACGTCGACCATCGGCAGCCGTTACGACGCCGACTGGGACACCTGGCTGGCCGCCTGCGCGGCTGGCGCCTGCGGCAGCGGGTCCACCAACCCGCCCGGTGAGATCACTGAGTGCAAGGACACCGACACCAGGCTGCTGGGCCGGAACTGCATGCGCAGCGAGCTGAAGGCCGTCAAGGGCGACTACGCCTACCTGGCCGTCGTCATTCCGGCCGGCACCACCCAGTTGAAGATCACCGCCTCCGGCGGCACGGGTGACGCCGACCTCTACTACAGCGCGAAGGAGTGGGCGACCACCGAGGTCTACACCGACAAGTCCGTCGGGGCGGGCAACGAGCACACCCTGACCGTCAACAACCCGGCGCCGGGCTACCACTTCATCAGCCTCTACGGCACTGAGAAGTTCGACGGCGCCAAGGTCACCACTGAGTTCTGATCCCTACGACCCCCATGGTATCGGCCGGCCGAGTGATGACCCCGCTCGGCCGGCCGGTGCCGCCGTCCGGGCCGCGTCCGCCGGACACGGCCCGGGGCTCACGACAGCCGCAGCCCGCCGGGCGCCGTTCCGTTCGTCAGCGCCTCCACGAGCAGGTCGAACAGGGTCGGTCCCCGCCCCGCCAGCGCCTCGTCCAGCCGCTGCTGGACCGCCGCGCGGTTTGTGGGATGCACCCGGCTCAGGCTCTGCCGCAGCCAGCGCGCCGTCTCCTCATGGCCCAGGGCCTGCGCGGAGGAGGTGTGGTCCCGCCACTCGAAGACGAAGTCGCCGTCGTCGGGCGTGCCCATGCCGCCGCTGAGACAGTCCGCGAGAGCGTCGAGGTTGCGGCCGAAGTACCCGCCGGGGCCGTTCACGGCCTCGCCGATCACTTCCCAGAACTGCTCCAGGCCGGTGACCCGGGAGCCGTCGATCACATAGGTCACGGTCATGGGTGGAGGGTACAAGTCCAGCCGCTTCCGGTGGTCCGTGATCCGCGCCGCAGGTGGGGGGCTACGGCGCGGATCGGCTCGGAGGGCCGGGCTTCAGCAGCCCTGGTCGATCAGGTCGAACGTGGCGTAGTGGTCGCTGGTGTAGTAGTCCTCCTGCACCTCTTCACCCGTGACGATGCGACGCGCACCGCGGGTCGGGGAGCCGGGGGTGATGACCGTGTACTCGTGGTAGTAGCCGGTGCTCTGACCGGGCAGAACGCCTTCACGGTTCTGGAAGACGGCACCGTCTTGCGAGTAGGGGAACGGGCCACCCGCCTCGATCAGGTCGAGGGTGTCGTGCGCCTGGGAGGGCAGCGCCGAGTAACAGATGCTGCCGACCGAGGTGGTGGCGGCGGTAGCGGCCGTGGTGACCGGGCCGCCGACGAAGAGGACGGACAGGAGGGCGGCAGCGCCGCCGAGCGTGGTGATCCGTGGGGGGATTCGCATAGTCATCATGATGACGCGCGTAGACATGGTCCCGTCAACGCCAACCAGTGTGAATTTTTTGGAAGTTAACCGGAAGGGCAGGGATGTGACATCGATGTGTCCGCCGCCCCGGCCGTGCAGCCCGCTCGCTGTTCACTTATTGATGAGTCGACAAGCGTGGCGGCCCGTCTGTGGGGCATGCATCCGGGGACGACGAGAAATCGCGAAGTCGAGAAGGGGGCGATTCACTGTGCGGGCGGGGGAAATGATGGAGCGTCAGGGAGATGCCGATTCCATGGCAGACGGGGCGGCGCACGAGCCGGAGGCGCAGGGACAGCAGCCGGTCCGGCTGCGTCGCAGACTGGCCCACACAGATCTGGCGGCCGTGAGTGAAGTGCGGTGTGCGTTAAGGGAGTTCCTGCGCTACCGGTGGCGGGCCGAGCCGGCCGAGATGGCGGAGCTCCTGCTCAGCGAGCTGGTGACCAATGCGCTGATCCATACGAGGCACGGCGCTGTCGTCACAGTGAGCGTGGCACCCGCGAAACTTCGGGTGGAGGTGCGGGACTTCGTATCCGGAATGCCGCTGTCGTACGTACCGAACGCCGACGACGGTACGCATGGCCGAGGGCTGATCCTGGTGCAGAGCCTCGCGGACGCCTGGGGAGTCAGCGCACACGCGCTGGGCAAGGTCGTCTGGTTCGAGCTGGACGGCGAAAGGCCCTGAGAGCCCGGAAGGGACCGGGCCGTCAGGGCCTTCTGCGGCGGATCAGCCGAACTGCTGCTCCAGATCCTTAAGTTTCCGCTCAAGCGAATCGAGCCGGGGCAGTGCCTGGGTGTCGTCCTCGGCAGTGAGGTCGACGGTGATCGGATCATTCAAGTTCCGGTCTGAGGCGCTGGAGCTCGGACCCGTCACGGCTTGCAGGGATGGCCGGGGGCGCAAGGGCAGTTGTCCCGGCTCGGATATGGCGGGCTCCACGACGGACTGCGTGGAGCCCGTCGCCGGCGCGATGGCCTGGACGTCCACCTGGGTGCCACCCCGGCCGACCCGGCGCCAGGCACGGTTCTGTCGGTTCAGCGCCTTGATGTGGGCCCGGTCCAGCTTCTCCTGGTCCTTCCTGCGGAGACGGTTCTGCTCCTTCTCCCGCCGGTCCTCACGTACCTCGTCGACCGCTTCGTCAAGGGTGCGTACGCCCTCCAGCAGCATCAGCGACCAGGCGCCGAAGGTCTCCCGGGGGGCGCGCAGCCACCGTACGATCCGGATCTGCGGCAGCGGACGGGGCACCAGGCCCTGCTCGCGCAGCGCGGCCCGGCGGGTCTGCTTCAGCGCCCGGTCGAAGAGCACGGCCGCCGAGAGCGACATCCCGGCGAAGAAGTGCGGGGCGCCCGCGTGGTCGATTCCGCGCGGTGCATGCACCCAGTTGAACCAGGCTGCCGCGCCGGCGAACGTCCATACGAGCAGCCGTGATCCGAGCGCCGCGTCACCGTGGCTTGCCTCGCGCACCGCGAGTACGGAACAGAACATCGCGGCCCCGTCGAGGCCGAACGGAACGAGATACTCCCAGCCCCCGGAGAGGCCGAGGTTCTGCTCGCCGAAGCCGACGAGCCCATGGAAGGAGAGGGCGGCGGCGACCGCCGCGCAGCAGAACAGCAGGACGTACGAGGCGCTGGCATACAGCGTCTCCTTGCGTCTGCGACGCTCCTCGCTGCGCTCCCAGCTGTCGTCGGCCGCGGAATTGTCAGCGGCGCGCTTGCCGCGTGCGACCACCGCCATCGCCGCCAGGACCCCCACGAGCAGCACGGCGCCCGGAAGCAGCCAATTCAGCGATATGTCGGTCAGTCTCATGCGCGGTCCCTTGCATCGCGTAGGGCATTTCGGGCGCCATGATTGCCGAAACCCCAACACGCTCAGGGGGTTTCGGGGCAAGAGAACGCCATTGGGTTGGCAAGGCATACGGATAGCCAGGATCTGATCGAATATCCGTACACGGCCAGTGATCTGCGTTCGAATAGTACTACCCGCGCGGACGGTGTGGATCAGTGAGTGGGTGTCAGTTTCCGTACCCGGTCGGCGTCACAGGTGCGCGGGCAGGTGACGCAGGTGTCCTCGGGGCGCAGCGTGTAGAAGAGGCAGCAGCTCGCCCGGTCGCGGGTGGGCAGCGATTCGCCGTTCGGCCCGGTCAGTTCACGGAAGCCCGCCGAGCCGACATACGGCTTCGTGGTGCCCGGCAGGAGCGCCTCCAGCTCGGCCATGGCCCGCCGTTCCTCGCCGAGCAGGTGGGCGATGTACCAGAGGCCCTCGACGACCTCGTCCGTCGCCATGCCCCACAGGGCCCGCCTGCCGCGCCGCATCCGCGGTCCGAAGCCGTCCAGCACCGGACCGAGGTGGTCGGCCACGGCGGCGAGCACCTCGGCCCGCAGCGCCACCTCGTCGGGGACCACTCGGGCGCCCGGCAGCCCGGCCGCCGGATCGTCCGGAAGGCAGGCGAACTCCCGTACGCGGACGGTCAGATGACCCAGCGCCCGCTGGAACGCCACGTCACCGACGGGGATCCGGGGCACCCGCCGGTGCAGGAACCACGGCACCGTCACCAGCAGACAGGCGGGCCAGGCGTACCGGTGCAGCCCGAAGCTGGCGACCACATCGGGGCGGGGCTGCTGCCCGTAGTCCCGCAGCACCTGCGCGTGGTCCCAGGCGAGGAAGGCATCGAGTGCGGCACCACCCGCCGCGAGCTCGTCCGCACCCACCCAGCCGGCACCGCGAGGGGCGGCCTCGCCATCTGTCAGCACCTCTGCGCGCAGCCCGGGGAAGACCTCGGCCAGACGTGTGTACGCGCCCGTCACGGCGGACACGGTGGTGCCGGGGAGCAGGGTGGGGAGTGTCATGCAGGGACCACCGAATCGCGATCGTTTGCAGGTAAGCCTTACCTTACCCGAACGGATCGATGTTTGAACTGCGGCCTCCTCCGCCTATCGTGCACAGGGGCATGGCGCACGCGAGCCGCGCCCACGGCAGGCCGAGGAGGTCCGAGTGGAGCAGGGCAGAGCGCGTGAGCAGGCGCGGCCGTCGTACGCGTCCGTCGCGCCCGCGACCACCCCGGCGTCCGTACGCGTGCCCGAGCAGGCACGCGTCGAGCAGGTACGTGGCGAGCACACCCACAGTGAGCCGCCCGCCCCGCGGCCAGTGGTGCAGCGGCACTCCGTACGCGGCCAGATCCTCGACGCCCTGCGCGCCGCCCTGGTCGACGGCCAGCTGGTCCCGGGGCAGGTCTACTCCGCCCCGGCTCTCGGCGCCCGCTTCGGGGTCTCCGCGACCCCGGTGCGCGAGGCGATGCAGCAGCTGGCCATCGAGGGTGCCGTCGAGGTCGTACCGAACCGCGGTTTCCGGGTCTCCCAGCGGGGCCCACGCGAGCTGGCCGAGCTGGCCGAGGTACGTGCCCTGATCGAGGTCCCCGTCATGCTGCGGCTGGCCCGCACCGTGGCCCCGGCCCGCTGGTGCGCCCTGCGCCCGCTGGCCGACGCCACGGTCGCGGCGGCCGCCGTGGGCGACCGGGCGAGCTACGCCGAGTCCGACCGGGCCTTCCACGGCGCGGTCCTCGCGCTCTGTGGCAACGAGCAGTTGGTGATGGTCGCCGACGATCTGCACCGCCGCTCCCAGTGGCCCCTGGGGAACACCCCCGCCACCCGTCGCGCCGACCTGCTCGCCGACGCCGCCGATCACACCGCCCTGCTCGACGCGCTCATCGCCCAGGACCTGGCCGTCGCGCAGTCGCTCGTACGGGAACACTTCACCGGCGCCGAGAGCTGACGCCTGACCGGCCCATAGAGGCTCAGTTCGCCCCGGCCGTCTCCGGGGGCGGCGGGTCCAGGTGCGGAGCCAGCCACGTGGGTACGCCCCCGAGCAGCCGGAAGAGCCGGCCCGCCTCGGCACGCAGCCGGGTCGCCGCCTCGGGCTCCGGCTCGGAGTCCGCGAGGGCGATGAGGGCCGGAGCCGTGCCGATCAGGTAGCCCAGCTCCTCCCTGATCCGCAGGGACTCGGCGAAACCGTGCCGTGCCTCCGCCAGTTCGCCCTCGCGCAGGGCGAGCAGGGCGAGATGGCGCCAGGTCGAGGAGAGCAGCAGCGCGTCGCCCTGGGCGGTGGCGCCGGCGTGGGCCCTGCGGTACGCAGCACGCGCGGCCTGCGGCGAGTCGGCGAT
Source organism: Streptomyces sp. NPDC048473 (assembly GCF_043200155.1). NCBI lineage: Bacteria > Bacillati > Actinomycetota > Actinomycetes > Kitasatosporales > Streptomycetaceae > Streptomyces > Streptomyces sp. NPDC048473. The sequence goes on along the minus strand of NZ_JBICXE010000012.1, from coordinate 164,246 downwards.
GTTGTGCGCGATCAGGCCCCGGCGGAAGTCCAGCAGCGGGCGGCCCGGCGCGGACGGGGCGAGCAGCGCGGCGGCCCGGCTCAGGGCGACGCTGGCCTCGTCCGCCCGGTCCCGTACGCCGAGAAGCGTCGACGCATACGCCAGATGGCCACGCTCACAGGCGGCCGCGCCGCGTTCGGCGTCGTCGTGGGCCAGTGCCTCGGCGGTGCGCAGGGCGTCCTCGGCGTCGGTCCAGCCCTGCCCGGTGTACAGGCACCGTTCGGTCAGCAGGGCGGTCCGCTGGAGTGCCGCCGCCGGATCGGTCGCGGCGTCGTGTTCGAGCAGCGCGGCGGCGTCCGTCCAGCAGGCGCGTGACCGCAGCCGCCATACCGCTGTCTGGAGCGGCGGATCGTCATCTGCTGTCGTTCCGGAACCAGACATGGCGGTATGCGCCACATTGCCCTCCCCGAGCGCGCCATTGAGCTGTTGGGTCTGGCCGCATCTCAGCACGGAATGGCACGCCGGGCCAAGGGGTCGGGTCAATGTCAGGTGAAATATTTCACAAACAGCCGGACCCGTCAGGAGCCGTGGCAGGGCCCGGAAGTCAGCTCATACGCAGGGCGAGGAAGAAATCGAGCTTGTCCTCCAGGCGCGAAAGGTCACGCCCCGTCAACTGCTCGATTCGCCCGACCCGGTAGCGCAGTGTGTTGACGTGCAGATGGAGCCGGGACGCGCAGCGGGTCCAGGAACCGTCGCAGTCCAGGAACGCCTCCAGCGTCGGGATCAGCTCCGCGCGGTGGCGCCGGTCGTAGTCGCGCAGCGGGTCGAGCAGCCGTGCGGTGAACGCGCGGCGCACGTCGTCGGGGACGAACGGCAGCAGCAGTACGTGCGAGGCCAGTTCGTGGTGCCCGGCCGCGCAGACCCGGCCGGGGCGTGCCGCCGCCACCCGGCGGGCGTGCCGGGCCTCCTCCAGGGCGCCGCGCAGACCTTCGGGGGAATGCACGGCCGCGCTGACACCCAGTGTCAGCCGGCCGTCGTCGGCGAGGCCGGCGGAGAGCGGTTCGCGGACGGCGGCGAGCAGCACATCGGCATGCAGCGCGGGGTCCTCCTCGGCGGTCGCCTCGGCCTGCGCCGCATCGGGGCCGGAGTCGTGGGCCGGTGCGGGCGCGGTGACGGCGGGCAGCGGTACGAGGGCGACGGCCTCGTCGCCCGTGTGGGCGACCGCGATGCGGTCCGCGGAGTCGGGGCCGGTGACCGCGGGGTCGACGAGGATCTCCTCCAGCAGCGCCTGGGCCACCGGACCGCCCGCGACGGCGGAGCCGGAGCCGCCGGCCGGGGTGCCCGTGGTGGCGGAGCCCTCCGCGCCGCCCCACTCGACCCTCGCCACCACGACCTGCCAGTGCGGCGCGGTCCCCAGACCCGGGAGCAGCACCGGGGCGGCGACCCGCAGCCTGGCGGCGATCTCGGCGGGCGGGGCGCCCGTCTGGACCAGTTCGAGGACTTCCTGGGCGAGCCTGCGGCGTACCGTACGGGCCGCGTCGCGCCGGTCGCGTTCGACCGCGATCAGCTGGGTGACGCCCTGGAGCAGGTCCAGCCGGGCGGGCGGCCAGTCGCTCGCGTCCGCCTCGACCGCGAGCAGCCAGTCGGAGAGCACCGACTCGCGCACGTCGCGGGAGGCCGGGACCGCGCCCCGCCCGGCGTTCCGGATCGGGAAGAGCGAATACGTGGTGCCGCCGACCGCGGCCCGGTGCGGGGCCCGGCGGCCGGTGCGGGTGGCGGCCAGATGGTGGCCGGCGAGCGCCGCGCCGACCGGCCCGGCCAGCGGTGCGTCACCGGCGCCCGCGATCTGCCGGCCGGTGGGGGAGAGCACCCAGGCGTGCAGGTCGAGGTCGGAGCCGAGCAGATCGAGAACCACCTCGGGGCCACCGCCCGCCGGGCCCGAGGTCATGAGCCTGCGGTGCCGGTCCACGACCGCGGCCAGATCGCCCGCCCGCTCGCCGGACACCTGGCGCACCACATACTCGGTGATCGTTGCGAACGCGACGGTCTCATGGACGGCGAAGAGCGGCAGCCGGTGCCGCGCACACGCCTCCACCAGATCGCCGGGGATGTCGCCGAGCTCCGCCTCGCCCGCCGCCAGCCCGGCGACGCCGGCGCCCGCCAGGATCCGTACGAACGGCTCCGAGTCCGTCGCGTCCCGGCGCCAGGCCAGGCCCGTCAGGACCAGCTCGCCGCCCGACAGATAGCGGCTGGGATCCCGCAGGTCGGTGGTCATCACGCCGCGGACGGAGCGGTCCAGCTCCTCCTCGCCGCCGAGCAGTCGCAGGCCCAGCGCGTCGGTTTCCAGCAGTGCGCGCAGCCGCATCTCGTCGCCGCCGATCTCTTTCGTTGGTGCGGGTGAAAACTGGGTATTGCGGTGAGGTTACTGATCCCCGCCATTCGTTCGAATCTACAAGACGAGGATGGAGACCAGCCAACTCCTTCATGGTTTCGGTGACTGCACCGCGTGGAGTCCCGGTTGTGTACTGGGCCACACACCGCGTTAACAGCACATGAACAAGCCAATCGAGGGCCGGCCGTCCCCAGCCCCAGCGAACGACCCGAATGAGAAGAAGAGAGCCACTCATGGACTTCCTTCGCCCCGCCAGCTGGGAGGAGGCGCTCGCCGCCAAGGCCGAGCACCCTACGGCTGTGCCCATTGCGGGCGGCACCGATGTGATGGTCGAGATCAACTTCGACCACCGGCGGCCCGAGTACCTCCTGGACCTGAACCGCATCGGTGAGCTGTCCGAGTGGGAGGTGGGCCAGGAGAACGTGCGGCTCGGCGCCTCCGTGCCGTACAGCCACATCATGGAGCACCTGCGGGCCGAGCTGCCCGGACTGGCGCTCGCCTCGCACACCGTCGCCTCGCCGCAGATCCGCAACCGCGGCGGCGTCGGCGGCAACCTGGGCACCGCGTCGCCCGCCGGAGACGCCCACCCGGCGCTGCTCGCCGCGGGCGCCGAGGTCGAGGCCGAATCCGTACGCGGGACCAGGATGATCCCGATCGACGCCTTCTACACCGGCGTCAAGCGCAACGCCCTCGCCCCGGACGAGCTGATCCGGGCCGTGCACATCAAGAAGGCCGACGGGCCGCAGCAGTACTCCAAGGTCGGCACCCGCAACGCGATGGTCATCGCGGTCTGCGCCTTCGGCCTGGCCCTGCACCCGGAGACCCGCACGGTCCGCACCGGCATCGGCTCGGCCGCCCCCACGCCCGTACGGGCGAAGGAGGCCGAGGAATTCCTGAATGCCGCGCTCGAAGAGGGCGGTTTCTGGGACAGCCGCACGATCATCACCCCGTCCATCGCCTCGCAGTTCGCCACGCTCGCCGCCGGTGCCTGCAACCCGATCGACGATGTGCGCGGCACCGCGAGCTATCGCAGGCACGCGGTCGGGATCATGGCCCGCCGCACCCTCGGCTGGACCTGGGAGTCGTACCGCGGCAACGGCCGCAGCACCGAAGGAGCTGCCTGATCATGCGCGTCAATTTCACGGTCAACGGCCGCAGGCACGAGGCGGACGACGTCTGGGAGGGCGAGTCCCTCCTCTATGTGCTGCGTGAGCGGATGGGCCTGCCCGGCTCGAAGAACGCCTGCGAGCAGGGCGAGTGCGGTTCCTGCACGGTCCGTCTGGACGGTGTCCCGGTCTGCTCCTGTCTGGTCGCCGCGGGCCAGGTGGAGGGGCGTGAGGTCGTCACCGTAGAAGGCCTCGCCGACTTCGCCGCCCACCGCTCCCAGGCACACCCCGGCAGCGGCTGCGCCTCCGGCGCCTGTGGCACCGCACTCGACAAGGCCCGGCAGTGGGAGGCCGAGCCGGCCGGCGAGGAGACCCGGGACACCGGTGAACTCTCCCCGATCCAGCAGGCGTTCATCGATGCCGGAGCCGTCCAGTGCGGCTTCTGCACCCCCGGCCTGCTGGTTGCCGCCGACGAACTGCTGGAACGCAACCCGGAACCGTCCGACGCGGACATCCGCGAGGCGCTCTCCGGCAACCTCTGCCGCTGCACCGGCTACGAGAAGATCCTCGACGCGGTCCGCCTCGCGGCCGCCCGCGCGGAAGAAACGGTCTGACGATGGGCGTTACCGGCAACCCCACCAGCATCAACCAGGGCACCCGCACCAAGGGCGGCATCGGCGAGTCCACGCTGCGCCCCGACGGCATCCTGAAGGTCACCGGCGAGTTCGCGTACTCCTCCGACATGTGGCACGAGGACATGCTCTGGGGCCACACGCTGCGCTCGACGGTCGCGCACGCCGAGATCGTCTCCATCGACACCTCGGAAGCGCTCGCCACGTCCGGCGTCTACGCCGTACTCACCTACGACGACCTGCCGACCTCGGTGAAGAACTACGGGCTCGAGATCCAGGACACCCCGGTCCTCGCCCACGGCAAGGTCCGCCACCACGGCGAACCGGTGGCGCTGGTCGCCGCCGACCACCCGGAGACGGCCCGCCGCGCCGCCGCGAAGATCAAGATCGACTATCGCGAGCTGCCCGTCGTCACGGACGAGGCCTCCGCCACCGCCCCCGACGCGCCCCTCATCCACGAGGGCCGCGACGACCACCACGCGGGGCACGTACCGCACCCCAACATCGTCCACCGCCAGCCCATCGTCCGCGGCGACGCGGACGCGGCGGCGGCCCGCGCCGATGTCATCGTGAGCGGCGAGTACGTCTTCGGCATGCAGGACCAGGCATTCCTCGGCCCCGAGTCCGGTCTGGCGGTGCCCGCCGAGGACGGCGGCGTCGATCTGTACGTCGCCACCCAGTGGCTCCACTCCGACCTTCGCCAGATCGCCCCGGTCCTCGGCCTGCCCGAGGACAAGGTCCGCATGACGCTCTCCGGCGTCGGCGGCGCCTTCGGCGGCCGCGAGGACCTGTCGATGCAGATCCACGCCTGCCTGCTCGCCCTGCGCACCGGTAAGCCGGTCAAGATCGTCTACAACCGGTTCGAGTCCTTCTTCGGGCATGTGCACCGTCACCCCGCCAAGCTCTGGTACGAGCACGGCGCCACCCGCGACGGCAAGCTGACCCATATGAAATGTCGCATCGTACTGGACGGTGGAGCCTATGCCTCCGCTTCGCCGGCGGTCGTCGGCAACGCCTCCTCGCTCAGTGTCGGCCCCTACGTCATCGACGACGTCGACATCGAGGCCATCGCGCTCTACACCAACAACCCGCCGTGCGGCGCCATGCGCGGCTTCGGCGCGGTCCAGGCCTGCTTCGCCTACGAGGCCCAGATGGACAAGCTCGCCGCCGAACTCTCCATGGACCCGGTCGAGTTCAGGCAGCTCAACGCCATGGAGCAGGGCGCCCTCCTGCCGACCGGGCAGGTCGTCGACTCGCCCGCCCCGGTCGCCGAACTGCTGCGCCGGGTCAAGGCCAGGCCACTGCCGCCCGAGCGCCAGTGGGAGACGGCCGGCGAACAGGCCGATGTACGGGCCCTGCCCGGCGGACTGTCCAACACCACCCACGGCGAAGGCGTCGTACGCGGAATCGGCTACGCGGTCGGCCTCAAGAACGTCGGCTTCTCCGAGGGCTTCGACGACTACTCCACCGCCCGGGTGCGTATGGAGGTCATCGGCGGCGAACCCGTCGCGACCGTGCATACCGCGATGGCCGAGGTCGGACAGGGCGGCGTCACCGTCCACGCCCAGATCGCCCGCACCGAACTCGGCGTCGCCCAGGTCACCATCCGCCCGGCCGACACCCAGGTCGGCTCGGCCGGCTCCACCTCCGCATCCCGGCAGACGTATGTCACCGGCGGCGCCGTCAAGCACTCCTGCGAGGCCGTCCGCGAGAAGGTCCTGGAGATGGGCCGCCGCAAGTTCGGTACGTACCACCCCGCCTGGGCCACCGCCGAACTGCTCCTGGAGGGCGGCAAGGTCGTCACCGACGGGGGCGAGGTGCTGGCCGATCTGGTCGACGTACTGGAGGGCGAGGCGGTCGACATCGAGCTGGAGTGGCGCCACCGGCCCACCGAGGCGTTCGACCTCCGCACCGGACAGGGCAATGGCCATGTCCAGTACTCCTTCGCCGCCCACCGCGCGGTCGTCGAGGTCGACACCGAACTCGGCCTGGTCAAGGTCATCGAACTGGCCTGCGCCCAGGATGTCGGCAAGGCCCTCAACCCGCTGTCCGTCGAAGGACAGATCCAGGGCGGCACCACCCAGGGCCTGGGCGTCGCCGTCATGGAGGAGATCATCGTCGACCCGAAGACCGCGAAGGTGCGCAACCCGTCCTTCACGGACTATCTGATCCCCACCATCCTCGACACCCCGACCATTCCGGTCGATGTGCTCGAACTCGCCGACGACCACGCCCCGTACGGGCTCCGTGGCATCGGTGAGGCCCCCACCCTCTCGTCCACCCCGGCCGTCCTCGCGGCGATCCGGAACGCGACGGGCCTGGAGCTCAACAGGACGCCGGTGCGACCCGAGCACCTCACCGGCACCTGAGTCGCGGCTCCCTCCTGAACTCTCCGGGCGGTGCGTGCCTCCCAGGAACGTCACACTTCCGCCGCCCGCACCGCCCGGAGAACCCAGTAATACGTGGCATTCCACTCTGCATGAACAGTTCGCCTCGGGCCGTCCCCCGGGTCGTGCCGCCAGCGCAGTCATCCCAAATCCCGCATATCGATTCTTCATCGCGGGTGTCCCTGTGAACCTTGGGAGTCAGGCATCATGACCCAGCAGTCAGTGGAGCCCAGGACCAGTGCGGAGGATGCGGGCCCAGGCTCGCGCGTCCCCGCCGGAAGATCCTGGCTCGACCGGTACTTCCACATCTCCGACCGTGGCTCCACCGTCGTACGCGAAGTGCGCGGTGGCATCACCACCTTCATGGCGATGTGTTACATCCTTCTGCTCAACCCCCTCCTGCTGTCCGGGCCGGACGTGGCGGGCCACCGCCTCAGCCACGCCGGGCTGATCACGGCGACCGCGCTCGCCGCCGCCGTCTCCACCCTGCTGATGGGCTTCATCGGCAAGGTGCCGCTCGCTCTCGCCGCGGGGCTCTCCGTCTCCGGTGTGCTCGCCACCCAGGTGGCACCCCACATGACCTGGCCGCAGGCCATGGGCATGTGTGTGATGTACGGCGCGGTGATCGTGCTGCTGGTCGTCACCGGGCTGCGCGAGATCATCATGAACGCGATACCGCTGGCCCTGAAGCACGGCATCACCATCGGCATCGGCATGTTCATCGCGCTCATCGGCCTGGTCAACGCCGGCTTCGTCGGCAAGGGCGCCCCGGTCACGCTCGGCGTGGGCGGGCAGCTCTCCGGCTGGCCCGTACTGCTCTTCTGCGTCACCCTGCTGCTCATCTTCATGCTGCAGGCCCGCAATGTGCCCGGCGCGATCCTGATCGGCATCGTCGTCGGCACGATCCTCGCCGTCGTCGTCAACGCGGCCGGCGACATCAGCCCCAAGGCATGGGGCGGCAGCGCACCCGAACTGCAGGGCAGCGCCGTCTCGATGCCCGACTTCGGGCTCTTCGGGCATGTCGAGTTCGGCGGCTGGGGCGACATCGGCGTCATGACCGTCGGCATGATCGTCTTCACCCTGGTGCTGGCCGGTTTCTTCGACGCGATGGCGACCATCATCGGCGTCGGTACGGAGGCCGGGCTCGCCGACAGCAAGGGCCGGATGCCGGGCCTGTCCAAGGCGCTGTTCATCGACGGAGCGGGCGGGGCGATCGGCGGTGTCTCCGGAGCCTCCGGTCAGACCGTCTTCATCGAGTCGGCGACCGGCGTCGGAGAGGGGGCCCGCACGGGGCTGTCCTCCGTCGTCACCGGCGTGCTCTTCGCCGCCGGACTGTTCTTCACCCCGCTCGCCCAGATCGTGCCGGGGCCGATCGCCGCCGCCGCGCTGGTCGTCATCGGCGCGATGATGATGCAGAACGCCCGCCATGTCGACTGGAGCGACCGCTCCGTCGCGGTGCCGGTCTTCCTGACCGTGGCCCTGATGCCGTTCACGTACTCCATCACCGCCGGAGTCGGCGCCGGAGTGATTTCCTTCGCCGCGATCAAGGCGGCGCAGGGCAAGTTCCGTGAGGTCGGCGCCTTCATGTGGGTGCTGACCGGCGTGTTCGTCGTGTACTTCGCGCTCAGCCCGATCGAGAGCTGGATCGGCGCCAAGTAGGACCGGCCCGTACAAGGCCCTCCGCCCCTCCGCACACCCGTAGAAGGAGAAACGCCATGCTGGACATCGCCGAAGAGCTCAACCGGTGGGTCGAGCAGGGACGCGACTTCGCCGTGGCCACCGTCGTGGCGGTCGGCGGCAGCGCGCCCCGGCAGCCGGGAGCCGCCCTCGCCGTCGACCGCGAGGGAACGGCGATCGGATCGGTCTCCGGCGGGTGTGTGGAGGGCGCGGTGTACGAACTGTGCGGGCAGGCGCTGGACGACGGCACCACAGTGCGCGAACAGTTCGGCTACAGCGACGAGGACGCCTTCGCCGTCGGACTGACCTGCGGCGGCGTCATCGACATCCTGGTGACACCGGTCCGTGCGGACGATCCCGCACGGGCGGTGTTCGCCGCCGCGCTCGCCGCCTCCTCACGGGGAGAGGCCGCGGCGGTCGCCAGGATCACCGACGGGCCCGCGGAACTCCTCGGCCGCCCCCTGCTCGTCCACCCGGACGGCTCGTACGAGGGCGGGCTCGGCGGACACCCGGAGCTGGACCGCACCGCTGCGGCCGACGCCCGCGCCATGCTGGACGCGGGCCGCACCGACTCCGTCACCATCGGCGCCGAGGGTTCGCGCTGCGGGCAACCGCTCACCCTGCTCGTCGAATCGAGCGTCCCACCGCCCCGGATGATCGTCTTCGGGGCCATCGACTTCGCCTCGGCGCTCGTCCGGGCGGGAAAGTTCCTCGGCTACCACGTCACATTGTGCGATGCCCGCCCCGTCTTCGCCACGAAGGCCCGTTTCCCGGAGGCCGACGAGCTGGTTGTCGACTGGCCGCACCGCTACCTCGCGACGACCGACGTCGACGTGCGCACCGTCCTGTGCGTCCTCACCCACGACGCCAAGTTCGATGTCCCGCTGCTGGAACTGGCGTTGAAGCTGCCGGTGGCGTACGTCGGAGCGATGGGCTCGCGCCGCACCCATCTGGAGCGCAACGACCGGCTGCGCGACGTCGGCGTCACGGAGCTGGAACTGGCCAGGCTGCACTCGCCGATCGGCCTCGACCTCGGCGCCCGTACGCCCGAGGAGACCGCGCTGTCGATCGCCGCCGAAATCGTCGCCGACCGGCGCGGCGGCAGCGGCGTACCGCTCAAGGGCGCACACACCCCGATCCACCACGAGGGCGGCCGGCCGCCGACCGGACTGATCACGTCCGTGGCCTGAACCGTTCCGCGAACCATGATTGTCCGTGGGCGGGTTGCCGCCACGGCGGCTTCACGCCAGGTGTGAACGCAACCGTGGCTGTGGTTTTGCCTTTAGAACAGCTGCATGACATTCACCCCCTCCTCCGCTTCCGGCCGGGCGAGACCCGCTCGTGCGGGACGCAGGGCTCTGCTCATAGCGACTTCGGTCGCCCTGGTGAGCGGCGCACTGCTTCCCGCGGCGGGCTCCGCTTCCGCTTCCGCCGCCGCAGGCCAGTCCAGGCCCGTCGACCGCCAGGCCGCCGATCCCGTCAAGGAGTACGACATCACCCTGCTCACGGGTGATGTCGTGCACTACTCGGACGGCGTCGGCAAGCAGGACACCGTCACCGTGGACCGCCCTGACGGAGCGGTCGGCGGCGTGCATGTCCAGCAGGCCGGTGACGACCTCTACGTTCTGCCCGACGAGGCCAACTCCCTGCTTGCGGCGGGGAAGCTGGACCGCCGGCTGTTCAATGTCTCGGCCCTCGCCAAGATGGGGTACGACGACAAGAAGTCGGGTGGCATCCCGCTGATCGCCACCTACTCGGCGAGCCAGGGCCGTTCGCTCCCCGCCGTCCCTCGTGGCGCGACGAAGATCCGCACCCTGGACAGCATCCACGGCGCCGCGCTGAAGGCCGAGAAGGACACCACCCGGGCCTTCTGGGACGACATCGCCCGCACGCCCACGGCCCGTTCGCTGGACAACGGCATCGCCAAGCTCTGGCTCGACGGCCGGGTGGAGGCCGCGCTCAAGGACTCCGTTCCGCAGGTCAACGCCCCGCAGGCGTGGGCCGAGGGCTACGACGGCAAGGGATCCAAGGTCGCCGTCCTGGACACCGGCATCGACGCGACCCACCCGGACGTCAAGGACCGCATTCTCGAAACAAAGAGCTTCGTGCCGGGCGAGGAGGTCGTCGACAAGAACGGCCACGGCACGCACGTCGCCTCCACGATCGCGGGCTCCGGCGCCGCCTCGGAGGGTGTCAACAAGGGCGTCGCCCCGGGCGCCGGCCTGATCATCGGCAAGGTGCTCAGCAACGCGGGATCCGGCGCGGACTCCGGCATCATCGAAGCCATGGAGTGGGCGAAGGCCGAAGGCGCCGATGTCGTCTCCATGAGCCTCGGCTCCAGCATCCCGGACGACGGCTCCGACCCGATGTCCCAGGCCGTCGACGCCCTTTCCGCCGACGGCGGTCCGCTGTTCGTGATCGCCGCGGGCAACGCCTACGGCGCGGGCACGATCGGCTCGCCCGGCTCGGCGGAGAAGGCGCTCACCATCGCCGCTGTCGACAAGCAGGACAATCGCGCGGACTTCTCCTCGATGGGCCCGCTCGTCAGGTCCTACGGCCTGAAGCCCGACCTGTCCGCACCGGGTGTGGACATCAACGCGGCCGCCTCGCAGTCGGTCCCGGGCATCAGCGGGATGTACCAGTCGATGTCCGGTACGTCGATGGCGACCCCGCATGTCGCGGGCGCCGCAGCCATTCTGAAGCAGCGTCACCCCGACTGGTCCGGTCAGCGGATCAAGGACGCGCTGATGAGCTCGTCGAAGAAGCTCGACGCGTACACCCCGTACGAGCAGGGCACCGGCCGGCTCGATGTGAAGGCGGCGGTCGACACCACGATCGAGGCCACCGGCTCCGTCGCGGTCGCCTCCTACGACTGGCCGCACTCCGCGTCCGACCCGGTCGCCCAGCGGACCATCACGTACCGCAACACCGGTACGAAGGATGTCACGCTCGACCTGGCCACGGACACGGACGCCGACGCCTACACCCTGTCGACGAAGCAGCTGACCGTCCCGGCCGGTTCCACCGCCGAGGCCGTGCTCTCGCTGGACCCGTCGAAGGTCGCGAACGACACCCAGTTCTCCGGTCAGGTCATCGCCAAGGACGCGGCCGGCACCGTTGTCGCGCACACCGGCTTCGCCCTGAACAAGGAGCAGGAGCTGTACGACCTGACGCTCAGGCTCCGTGACCGCGACGGCAAGCCGATGGACGGCCAGGTCGTCCTCGGCGCGCTCGGTGACCCGAACCTGGGCATCGTCCAGGTGTCGGGTGAGACCACGCTGCGGCTGCCGCCGGGCAACTACAGCGCCTGGACGTCCGCGGACATCGCCGGTGACCGCGCCGACTCGAAGGCCCTGGCCTTCCTCGCGGCACCCGAGACGATCCTCGACAAGGCGACCACGGTCACCCTCGACGCGTCCAAGGCCCGCAAGGTCAGCGTGCGGACGCCGCAGGAGACCGAGACCCGGCAGCTGCGATATGACATGGCACGTACCGCACCGGATGGCACCGTCCAGCGCGACGCTTACCAGATCCCGTTGACGTACGACCAGCTGTGGGCCAGCCCCACCAAGAAGGTCACACAGGGCAGCTTCTCCTTCCTGACCCGCTGGCGGCAGGGCGAGAAGCAGCTGGACCTGACGGCCGAGGGCCGTGATGTGCGGGTCGCCGCGCAGGGCGGTGCGGCCATTGCCGAGAACAGTGAGAAGAAGCTGGCCGGTGTCTTCGCGGGCAACGGCGCCGTGGCCGACTACAAGGGCCTGAACGTCAAGGGCAAGGCCGTCGTGATCCGCCGCAGTGACGCGGTCGTTCCCGCCGACCGGCTCGCCAATGCGGTGGCCGCGGGCGCCGAGGCGCTGTTCGTCGTGAACGACGGCGACGGCGTCCTGATGGAGAGCTACACCCCCTACGGAACCAAGGGCACCATCCCGGTCGCCTCGGTCCAGCGCCTGGCGGGCGAGAACCTGATCAAGTCCGTCCAGCACGGTGCGAAGCTGACGATCGATCAGCGTCAGTTCGCCCGTTACATGTACGACCTGGTCGACCGCCACGACGGCGTCATCCCGGACCGCTCGCTGGAGTTCGCCCCTTCGCCCCGTCAGCTGGCGAAGGTGGAGAACACCTTCTACGGCCACAAGGGCGTGCTCGGCGCGGGCTTCCGCTACGACATCCCGGACTACGGGCCCGGCCTCGGCTTCCAGGAGTACGAGAAGTTCCCCGGCACCCGTACCGAGTGGGTGAACCCGCTTCCCGGCGCTTCCTTCTGGTACGAGGACCACTCGATCTTCAACGCCACCGAGACGGACTTCGCGCAGGAGATGCGCAGCGGCGACCTGGACTACACGGCGGGCCGCACCTACCCCGCCGAGTGGTTCGCGCCGATCACCCGTCCGCGTCTGGGCACCGGCTACTGGGGTCCGTTCCGTTCCGTCCGCAACGACATCCAGTTCAACTTCACCCCGTGGACGGACTCGGGTGCGGGCCACTCGGGCTCCATGTACGCGGACGAGTACGAGACCACCACCACCGCCTTCTACCAGGGTGACACCCTGATCAAGAAGGTTGCGGGCCGGGCCGGATACGCCGGGGACGTCTCGCCCGAGAAGCTGCCGTACCGCTTCGTGCTCGATTCCACCCGGGACGGCGATGTGTGGAAGACGTCCACCCGTACGCACACCGAGTGGAACTTCGTCTCGGGTGCCATGGACGAGAACGGCCCGTACCAGGCCGACATGCCGATGCTCCAGCTGGACTACAAGGTCGACACCGACCTCGCCGGTGACGTCGAGGCCGGCCGGTGGACCGAGATCGGTCTCTCCTCCGGTACGCAGGAGTGGCTGGACGGTGCGGTGAAGGCGAAGAAGGCGTCGCTGTCGGTCAGTTACGACGACGGCAAGAGCTGGAGCGCCGTCGATGTGCGCAAGACCTCCGAGGGTAACTGGACCGCCCGGTTCAAGACGCCCGCGAAGGCCGGCGGCTTCGTCTCGATCAAGGCGCACTCCGAGGCCGGGGGCGGTCTCGGCATCGACCAGGAGATCATCCGGGCGTTCGGCCTGAAGTGACCTGCTGAGGTTCGCACTTGAGGCGGCCGTATACCCCTGAGCGGGGCGTGCGGCCGCCACTTCTGGCGACTGGTGCGGCTCCCCGGAATGAAATTGACAGGCCATCACCATGACGTGGACCGGCGGGTATTCCCCCACCCGAGCCGGGGGTTTGCCCCATGGTCGCCGCGGACGCCCGTGGATAGCGTGCGCTGTGCACCGGCCCCGAGTGGGCCGGAGACCAGGCTGATTGGGATCCAGGGGGAGATTCATGCGTCACCGGCTCAGGGCGTTCATGGCGACGACGATGGTGGGAAGCGGTCTGATCGGGCTCGGCGCGTGCGGCCTGATCGACTGGAACACCTTCGAGGACGACGCCCATGTGGCGCAGAAGATCACCTCCGTCCGGCTGGATCTCGGCTCCGGCCGGGTGAATCTGCGGGGCGGGGCAAAGACCACCGAGGTGTCGCTGCACCGCTCGGTCCGCTATCGGGGGGACAAGCCCGAAGGTGCGTCGCACCGGGTCGAGAACGGTGTTCTGGTGCTGGGCGGCTGCGGCCGTCAGTGCTCGGTGTCGTACACCGTCGAGGTGCCCGAGGACATCCCGGTCTCCGGCGGGGCCTCGTCCGGCTCCGTGGTTCTGGCCCGAGTGGGGCCGGTGAACGTGACCACGCACTCCGGACGGATCGAGCTGGACGGAGTGACCGGCCCGGCCGATGTGCACACCTCGAACGGCCGGATCGAGGGGCGCGGCCTGGCCGGTCCCGTCCGGGCCCGGACCTCCAACGGCCGGATCGAACTGACCCCGGTGAACCCGCAGGATGTCCGGGCCAGGACATCCAACGGGGCCATCGTCGTCACTGCGCCGGCGGGCAGGTACGTGGTCGCCGCCAGCACCGACCACGGTCACGAGGACATCGGCATCGCCAATGACCCGGCGGGCGACCACAGGATCGATCTGGCCACTGCCAACGGTTCCATCACGGTCAGGAACGGTTGATCGCGCCGCGCGCCACCGCAGCCGCACACAGCAGCGCAGGGACCGCCGCGACCGCGAAGCAGACGGCCGGCGGCAGGCGGCCCACCAGCAGACCCACGGCCGCGGTGCCCGCCGAGGACCCGGCATTGACCGCGGTGTTGACCCATGCGCCCGCCTGTGTGCGGCTGTCCGCGCCCACGGACTCGTCCGCGACGAGATACGCGGTGGTCAAGGCCGGCGCGACGAAAACCCCGGCGGCCGCGACCACAGCGACCAGCACATACACATGGGGCGACATCCCGGCCACAACCATCGCCACACCGAGGCCGACGGCCGGCACCGGCAGCCGTACCCGGTTCGACGCACGCCAGGAGACCGCACCGTAGGCGAGTCCGCCGACCGCGCTTCCGGCGGAGAGGGCGGCCAGCACCCACGCCACCGCCGCGCCCCGGTGGTGCTGCTCGGTGAACGCCACCACCAACAGGTCCAGCGCACCCAGACACAGCCCCACGGTGGCTGCCACGAGCGCGGCGTGCCGCAGCCCGACAATGCCGAGCAGTCGCTGCCCGCGCGGCCTGTCCTGCGGCGCGGCGGTCTTCTCCGTCGACGGTGTCGCGCCGATTCCGCGCACCGCGGGCGAGGACACCAGCGCCAGCGCGCCCACCAGCACGAGCGCGGCACTGATCGCGACACCTGCCGCGGGGACGGTGAACCTCATCACCAGGCCCACGAGCAACGGCCCGGTGACGAACAGCAGTTCCTCGGCGACACCGTCCAGGCTGTACGCGCGCTGCAACAGCTCCCGTTCTGGGACGAGGCTGCTCCACAGGGTCCGCATCACCGGTCCCAGCGGCGGAGTGCAGGCGCCTGCCGTCACGGCGAGCACCCACAGCAGGAGCGAGGAGGCGCCCGGCCGCCAGGTGATGTATGCCAGGGCGGCGAGCAGCGCGGCGTAGACACCGGCCATCGGCGGCAGGGCCCGGCGCGGCCCGTATCGGTCGATCAGCGCGGCACGGGCGGGGGACAGGAAGACGCTGGCAGCCCCGAACAGAGCCATGACGGCGCCCGCGACGGAGTACGAGCCGGTGGCATCCTTCACCGCCAGCATCAGGGAGAGGGAGACCATCCCGTACGAGAGCCGCCCCAGCAGAGCGGCACCGAAGGTGCGGGAGGCGTGACGGGTACGCAGGACGGTGGCATACGAAGGGGCGCGCGAAGGCGCGGGTGAGGGCGAAAGCATGAGGACGTTCCTCGTGAGGGCAGCGCGGCATACAACGCTGCGGGCATGCGGGGACACCGAAGTGCCGCACCCGGTGGGACGGGGTGCGGTCAGAGCGGGGCCCTACGCACGGGGGAGGAACATGCCCGCCAACTTAGCAGGGCGCGGAATGCGGGTGGAGGGTCGTTCCAGTGCCGCATCGGCCGAAAATTGCTGTGAGGTGTGACATCGGCTCGGGTGGCCTCGGCGCCCATGTCGTCCTCCCCTTCCCGAAATCGCTCTCCCTACGACGCGGTCGAGTGGACTCGGCTCGTCGGCTGGCTCGACATGTAGCGGGCGATCGCCCGCTGGAAGTGCGGTGGGCTTTCGGAAGCGGACGCCCATCGGTCCGTCCTCCCGTCCTCGCCCCACATGGCAGTGGGGGGTGTCATGTCACACCTTCGATGGGCCGAGCACGTCCGGTACGAGGTGGTCCTGGTGGGCCGCCCGGCCGCGGGCGGGTCGTGCTCGGCGGCGGTGACGACGATGTCCACGTCGGAGAAGGGGGGCAGCTCGGCATCGTCCGGCAGGCCGACCGTCGAGCCGCTGAAGTAGGCGCCGCGGAAACCGGGATCGGACCGAGCATGCTCGTTGACCCACCGCACAGCGGCCGCTCGGGCCGTACCAACTCTCACGCCGAGTCCCTTCACCGGGCCCAGGCCACCCACCCGGTCGGAGCGCCGGGCTGATGGAATCCAGGCATGACGAACCTGTTGCGCCGAGTCTTCCAGGCCCTCGATCGCTTCAACGCCGACCACCCCTGGGACCACAACACCCACTACCACCGATGGATCCTGCGGCAGCTCCCCGGCAGATGCGACAGCGCCCTGGACGTCGGTTCCGGCAGCGGAGAACTGGCCCGACTCCTGGCGACACGGGCCAAGGCGGTGCACGGAATCGACTCAGACCCCGACATCGTGGCCCGGGCCCGTGAACTGACCGCCCCGGCCGCCCCGGTGACCTTCACCGTCGCGGACGCGCCGACCGGGATACCGCCCGGCCCGTACGACGTCATCATCTGCGTCGCCACCGTCCACCATTTGCCGTTCACCGATGCTCTCACCCGTTTTCGTGAGCATCTGGCACCAGGTGGAACACTGGTGGTGGTTGGCCTCTCCCGGGAGGCGACCCTCGGCGATCACCTGCTGAGTTTCACCTCCATTCCGCTGAATGCCGTCATGGGCTGGCTCAAGAACAAAGGGCGCAGGGCGCCTCGCCCGGATTCGATGACCGCCAGGACCCGGCCGGCGGAGATGACCTTCTCCGACATCGTTCGCGAGGCGCGTCAGGTGTTGCCGGGTGTGAGGCTGAGCCGTCGGCTGTTCTGGCGCTACACACTCGTATGGCGCGACGGCTGCGGCGAGGGCTGACTGCGACGAGTAGTGAGGACCGGACTGATGAGAAAGATCGTTCTGATGATGTCGATGTCCCTCGACGGCTTCATCGAGGGACCGGACCGTGAGATCGACTGGCACCTGGTCGACGACGAACTGCACAGTCACTTCAACGAGCATCTCAGTACCATGGGCGGCTTCCTGGACGGCCGTGTGACCCATGAGCTCATGGCGGAGTTCTGGCCGACCGCCGACTCCGACCCGTCAAGTACCGGACTCGTGGCGGAGTTTGCCGCCATCTGGCGGAACATGCCCAAGATCGTGTTCTCCCGGACGCTGGAGCGGGCCGACTGGAACACCACCATCATGCGGGAGGTCGACGTCGACGAGATGATGGCTCTCAAGGCGCAGCCCGGCGGAGATCTGTCGCTCGGCGGTGCCGATCTCGCCGAGTCCTTCATGGGGCACGACCTGATCGACGAGTACCGCATCTACGTCCATCCGGTCCTCATCGGACGCGGCAAGCCCCTGTTTCCGGCATCGGATGCCCGGACCGGCCTCCACCTGGCCGAGACCCGGACGTTCGGCAACGGGGTCGTCCTCCTGCGCTACGAGCGCCCCGAGGTCTCTTCACCGGAATAACCGAAATCACCGGAATGAGCCGCCCTTGAGCCGGTGCCGCTCGTTTCGAAGCCGCTGCGCAGAATCAGCAGGAGCCGTTGCGCGTGATCTGCTCCGGTGCTCGCGATGGCGGCCGCGCTCGTCAGGGCGAGGAGATCGTTCGCGGTCAGATCCGGTCTCACCGCATCGACGGCGCGTGCCCTGAGCAGCAGTTTCTCGGCGGTGGCGGTCATCGACGCATGCCATCGGCCGAACAGCTCGCTACGGCGGACGTCCGGCCCCTCCGTGATGGCGAGAGCCAGGGCGCGCCTGGTCGCCACATGCACGACGAAGCTGTCGAGCCATACGAAGAGAGCCTCGGCCGCATCGGGCTCGTCGCGCAGCAGTGCGGCACCCTGCCCGCAGAGCGCGTCCACCTCGTCCGCGTACACAGCGACGAGCAGGTCACCCCGGGTGGGGAAATGCCGGTAGAGGGTCGCGTTGCCGAGGCCGGCCCGGCGGGCCACATCGTCCATCGCGGCCTCGGGGCCGTACTCTCCGAAGATCTCCTTCGCCGCCGAGAGCAGCAGCCCGGCGTTCCGCGCCGCGTCCGCTCTGCGCGGTCGCCCGACGCCGGCCCGCCGGTCTCCCGTGTGCTGCATCGAAGGCTCCAGGTCGTTGTTGAGCGGGGGCGTCCCCGCTACTCTACCCAGTTAAGTGGGGAGCTCCCCACTTAACTGCCGCACCGTCGCGAGAACTCACGAAAGGACTGGCGATGACACTCGGCGCCGAGGACCGTACGGCCATCACGGAACTGATCTCCCTGCACGGGCACCTGGTAGATGACGGTGAACTCGACCGACTGGACGAGCTGTTCACCGCCGACGTCGTCTACGACACCGCGGAGCTGGGCCACGGATCGATGCACGGGCTGGAAGCCTTCCGGGAAGCGGCCAGGGCCATAGGGGAACGCGGCCCCGTCAGTCATCACGTCACCAACATCATCCTCACCGAGGTCGATGACGATCAGGTGCGCGCCCGGTCCAAGGGGATCGGGATCAAGGCGGACGGCACGAGCGGAAGCGTGACGTACGAGGACGTGATCGTGCGCGGTGAGCAGGGATGGCGCATCAGCCGTCGCAAGATCACCGTACGACGCACGCCTCCCGGCGCGGGCAACGCGAATAAGCAGCCTGAATAAGCGGCCCGAATGACATGTCACATGCATCGCAGGTGCCTCCGGTGGATACTGCCGCGTCCATGTCGGTCGACAGCCACGGAGCACCATCCGCACACGGTCAGGCCGCCGAGGCCGCCCGCTTGGGCGCGGCGGTCGGCTCCGGGGCTGGCAGGTCGTCCCGGTGTCTCTCCCTCGTCAGTGAGATGGCGACGGCGCTGATCACGCAGACGCCCGCCAGGAACAGCGAGACGGTGCCGGTGTTCGTGCCGCCGCCCGCCGCGGAGAGCAGGCTGGTGGCGATCAGTGGGGCCAGTCCGGCGCCGAGCGTGGTGGCCAGCTGGTAACCGAGCGAGGCGCCCGTGTAGCGGGCCCGGGTGCCGAACATCTCGCTGATGAAGGCGGCCATCGGCCCGTACATCGACGCCTGGAGCAGCGGGTTGCCGATCAGATAGGCCACGGTGAGCCAGCCGACGGAACCGGAGTTGACCATCCAGAGCAGCGGGTACGCGGCGAGCGCCGAGGCGATGGCGCCCGTGATCATGACCGGCTTGCGGCCGATCCGGTCGGAGAGTGCGGCGAAGGCCGGAATGGTCGCGATGTGCACGGCGGAGGAGATGGCCTGCACGGTCAGCACGGTGGAGCGCTCGAAGCCGATGTCCAGGGCGTGGCTGAGCAGGAACGTGGCCAGCAGGGACTGCAGGACCAGGGCGCCGCAGCCGCCGAAGCAGGCGAGGAGGATGTTCTTGGGGTAGCGGCGCAGTGCGGTCAGCAGCGGGGCCTCGGCAGCCTTGCCCGCGGTCTTCGCCTCTTCGGCGGCTGCGTGCCGGGCGGCCATGAACGCGGGGCTCTCGGTGACCTTCATCCGGATGAAGAGGCCGAGCGCCAGCAGCAGCACGCTCAGCAGGAACGGCACCCGCCAGCCCCAGGAGAGGAACTGGTCCTCGGGCAGTGCGGAGAACACGGCGAAGACGACAGTGGCCAGGACCGCGCCTGCGGGCCCGCCCATGTTCGCGAAGCTCGCCGCGAGGCCCCGCCGGTGCGCCGGTGCGTGCTCCATCGCCATCAGGGCGGCGCCGCCCCACTCACCGCCGACCGCGATGCCCTGCACGAGCCGCACCGCGACCAGCAGGACCGGGGCCCAGATGCCGATGGTGGCGTACGTGGGCAGCACACCGATGATGAAGCTGGCCAGGCCCATCAGGCTCATGGTCAGCACCAGCATCGACTTGCGGCCGACCCGGTCGCCGAAGTGGCCGAAGACGATGCCGCCCAGCGGGCGCGCGACATAGCCGGCCGCGAGGGTGCCGAACGCGGCAATCGTGCCGGTCATCGGGTCGAGGCTGGAGAAGAACAGTTCGTTGAAGACCAGCGAGGCTGCCGCTCCGTAGAGCAGGAAGTCATAGAACTCGATGGCGCTGCCGACAAAGCTCGACAACGCGACTCTGCGGGCCTGGGAGTGACGCACGGCATCGTCGGTGGACATCTGGCGGCTCCGAATCATGGACATCGCGAAGGAGGCCCCTGGCGGCCTCGGTGTGCATATTGCGCACGCTTGCGTGTAGATAACGAACACCATCGGGGTGTCGTGGTGCCCTGTCAAGGGTTGTGGGGCGCGCGGGTGATGCGCGGCACGACACAAGGAGGCGCGAAGCGGCATGCGAAAGGCGGGGCGGCGCGCGATCCGCACCACCCCGCCCCGAGCCCGTGAGGTCTTCGTCAGCGCCCCGCCTGCAGCGCCGCCCAGGTGTCCGCCCCCACGACGCCGTCGGCCGTCAGGCCCCGGCTCGCCTGGTAGCCGCGCACTGCCGTAGCTGTCGTCGGGCCGAAGCTCCCGTCGATGCCGACCGTCGAGCCGAGCGCCGCGGTCAGTGAGCGCTGGAGCCGCTTCACTCCGTCGCCCGAGTGGCCCTGCTTGAGGGGCGTTGCCGGACCGGCCGACAGCAGCGCGGTCCAGGTCCTGTCTCCCACGACGCCGTCGGCCGTCAGTCCATGGGTCGACTGATACGCCATCACCGCATTCTGTGTGGCCGGGCCGAAGCTGCCGTCCACCGCGCCCACCACGTAGCCCTGCTCGCTCAGCAGCTGCTGAACCGCCTTGACCTGGGCGCCCGTCGAGCCGCTCCGCTGGGTCGCGTACGCGGTGAAGCTCAGCCCGTCACGGCTGGTATCGCCACCGGTGTCCCCGCCCACCAACTGCATATAGCGATTCCAGTCCCAGTACGGGCCCGGGTCCGTGTGGTCGTTGCCCGGCGCCTCGCTGTGCCCGATGATGTGCGCCCGGTCCTTCGGAATCCCGTACCGCTCGCACAGATACTTCGTCAGGGCCGCCGAGGAGCGGTACATCGTGTCCGTGAACCACGACGGGTCGTCGATGAATCCCTCGTGCTCGATGCCGAGCGCCGAGGCGTTCGCACTCCGTGCGTGGTACGCGGTGTCGCTGTCGCGCACCATCTGGGTGATCTGACCGTCGGAGGAACGCACCACGTAGTGGGCGCTCACTTCCGCCGTCGGGTTCTGGAACCAGCTGATCGAGCCCGCGTACGAGCCCTGCGTGACATGGATGATCACCTTGTCGATCTTCGCCGACCGGCCCGCGGTGAAGTTGTTCGCATGGGCCGGAACCCACAGCGCCGACGGGTAGTCGGGGCTCTGGGTGAGTACGTCGGCGGTGTCGAGCGACCCCTTCTGTGGTGAGACCGGACGGGCCGTCACCGAGATCTGCTCACCGCCGGGGGCGGTGGCGTAGAGCCCGTGGGCCAGGAAGGTGTACACGGTGTCGGCGTAGAGAGCGGCGGCGCTCCCCGTCGAGCCGCTGTACCGGGCGACGGCCGGGTACCAGGCGTTGACGTCGTTGCGCTCCCGGTCGTCGAGGCCGAGCTTGTCGGCGTAACTGCGCAGCACCGCCGCGCCGCCCAGGATGTTGGCCGCGGTGTCGGTGCGGAGGTCGGCGAGGGGTTCGCCGGTGAGGGCGGCCGCCCGCTCCAGCATCGGGTTGGTGGGGTTGCTCACCAGGTGCATCACTCCGTACCCGTTCGCCTGGCTGGGGCGCCCGGAGTGGCCGTCGAGACGGGTCTCGCCGTACCCGACGGCGGCGAGCAGATCACGTGGTACGTCGAACTTCGCGGCAGCCCGTGCGAACGCCCGGTTCATGGGGTGGTCGTCGGTCGGAGCGGCGAGGGCCGGGGCGCCGGTCGCGGCCAGGACTGTGGCGGTGAGGGCCGCTAGGACGGATGCGCGGAGCTTTGTGTGGGCGGCGGCTCGTCTGGGCATACCTGCTCCTGCTCTGTGGGGGAGAAGAACGGCCCCCGGGCCCGAGTGGGGTGGGCCGAGGGGCCGAAGCCCGCTCAAGGTATCGATGTGTCCAGGGCATGACAATCACTTGAACGCGTGTTGAACCCCCTTTCACCCCAATGCAGTTGAAGCAAAGGTCAGAGCCCTGCTCGGTGACCTATTCGGCGGTCACCGAGCAGGGCTCACAGGCGAACGTCAGACGCGCACCGCACCCCGCTCCCGTTCGGCGACGAGCTGCAGCGCCACATCGATGATCACGTCCTCCTGACCGCCGACGTACCCCGCCTCGCCCACCCTCCGCAGGATCTCGTGCGCCGGTACGCCGTACCGCTCACCGGCCCGCTCCGCATGGAGCAGGAAGCTGGAGTACACGCCCGCGTACCCCTGGGTGATCGCGGCCCGGTCGGTGTACGGCAGCCGCGGGATGAACGGCCGGGCGACCTCCTCGGCGGCGGCCAGCACCTTCTGGGTGTCCACCCCCGTGGGCACGCCCATCTGCTCCAGCACCGGCACCAGGATCTCGGTGGGCGAATTACCCGCCCCCGCGCCCAGCGCGCACAGGGTGCCGTCGATCTGCCGGGCCCCCGCCTCGTACGCCGCAAGGGAGTTCGCGACCCCGAGCGCGAGGTTCTGATGGGCGTGGATGCCGACCTGGGCGTCGTCGCCGAGCTCGGCGACCAGCGCCGCCGCCCGGTCCCGGGCCTGGTCCGGCAGCAGCGCCCCGGCCGAGTCGACGACGTACACGCACTGGCAGCCGGCGTCGGCCATGATCCGGGCCTGCCCGGCGAGTGCCTCGGGACCGATGCGGTGCGACAGCATCAGGAAGCCGACCGTCTCCATGCCGAGTTCGCGTGCGGCCCCGAAGTGCTGCACGCTCACATCGGCCTCGGTGCAGTGCGTGGCGATACGGGCCACGCGCGCGCCCGCGTCGTGCGCCTGCTTCAGTTCGTGGACGGTGCCGACGCCCGGCAGCAGCAGGACCGCGATCTTGGCCCGGGTCGCCTCGTCGGCCGCCGCGGCGACCAGCTTCATCTCATCCGTGCCGGAGAAGCCGTAGTTGAAGGAGGAGCCGCCCAGGCCGTCACCGTGGCTGACCTCAAGCACCTCCACACCTGCGTCGTCGAGGGCACGGACCACGGACCGCACCTGCTCGACGGTGAACCGGTGGCGCATGGCGTGACTGCCGTCGCGCAGGGTCGAGTCCGTCAGCCGGACCGGGGGGAGACTGCTGTCGACAGAACTCATGCTCGCGCCTTCACCTTCCGCTGTGCCAGCAGGTCGCCGACCCGGGCGGCGGCCGCTGTCATGATGTCGAGGTTGCCTGCCCACTCGGGCAGGTAGTCGCCGTTGCCGCGTACTTCGAGGAAGACCGCGACGCGGGCGCTGCCGCCCCACTCCTCGCGGGCCTCGTCGTACTGCGGCTCGGCGCGCAGGGCATAGCCCGGCACATAGGCCCGGACCTCGGCGACCCGCTTCAGGATCGAGGCGGTGATCGCGGCCCGGTCGGCGTCTGCGGGGATGGCGCAGTACACCGTGTCCCGCATGATCATCGGCGGGTCCACCGGGTTCAGGACGATGATCGCCTTGCCCTTCTCCGCGCCGCCCACCCGCTCCAGCGCCGCGGCGGTCGTCTCGGTGAACTCGTCGATGTTGGCGCGCGTCCCCGGACCGGCCGAGCGGGAGGCGATCGAGGCGACGATCTCCGCGTAACGCACCGGCACGACGTCCGCGACGGCCCGCACGATCGGGGTGGTGGCCTGGCCTCCGCAGGTGATCATGTTGACGTTGGGCGTGTCCAGGTGTTCGTAGCCGTTCACCACCGGGCAGACGTAGGGACCGACGGCGGCGGGGGTCAGGTCCACGGCCCGGATCCCGGCCTCGCGGTAGCGTGGCGCGTTCGCCAGATGCGGCCTGGCGGCGGTCGCCTCGAAGACGATGTCCGGCAGCTCGGAGCGGGACAGCAGCCAGTCGACCCCCTCGGCGGAGGTCTCCAGACCCTTGGCGGCAGCCCGCTTCAGGCCGTCCGACGCCGGGTCGACGCCGATCATGTAGCGCGGCTCGATGTGCTCGCTGCGCAGCAGCTTGGCCAGCAGGTCGGTCCCGATGTTGCCGGGTCCGACGATGGCCGCGACAGCCTTCTTCGCCATCAGCGGCTCACCTCCTCAGTGCGGTGTACGGGTGCGAAGTCCGCGGTCACGGAGCCCAGTCGGTCGAAGTGGGCAGTCACGGTGTCGCCGGGGGCGACGGGCAGTGCGGCGGTCAGCGAGCCGGGCAGGACGACCTCGCCGGCCTGAAGCGTCACGCCCAGCGGGCCGAGCGTGTTGGCCAGCCAGACCAGGGCGTTCAGCGGCGAACCGAGCACCGCGCCGCCCGCACCGGTGTCCTCGATCCGGCCGTTCCTCAGCAGCAGGCACCCGGTCAGCGCCAGGTCGACGTCGGCCGGCCGCGTCGGCCGGCTGCCCAGCACGATGCCGCCGCAGGACGCGTTGTCCGCGATGGTGTCGGCGAGCGTGATCCGCCAGTCGGCGATCCGGGAGTCGATGATCTCCAGGGCGGGCAGCACATACTCCACCGCGGCCGCCGCCTCGGCCGCCGTCACACCGGGACCGCTCAGCGGCCTGCCGAGGACGAACGCGATCTCCGGCTCGGCCTTGGGCTGCAGGAACCGCCCGGTGTCGATGGGGGTGTGCTCGGGGTGGAAGTGGGTGTCCAGCAGGTGCCCGTAATCGGGTTCGCCGACGCCGAGCTGACGCTGCATCGGGCGGGCGGTGAGGCCGACCTTGTGGCCGGCGATCCGGCGCCCGGCCTCGGTCCAGGTGCGGACCTGACGCAGCTGGATGTCGTACGCGTCCGAGACGGTCAGCCCCGGCTCCAGCTCGCTGAGCGGGGCGACGGGCTTGCCCGTGCCGTACGCGTCGAGCAGCAGCCGGGCGGCCTCCGCACGCCGGGAGTCGTCCAGGGCGGCGGCGCTCACTTCTGCTCTCCGTTCGATGCGAGGAAGTCCAGCACCAGGTCGTTGAAGACGGCGGCCTGCTCCCACTGCGGCCAGTGGCCTGCGCCGGTGACCAACTGGAAGCGGGCGCCGGTGATCTTCTCCGCCATCTCCAGGCCCGCCTTCGCGGGTCCCGAAGGGTCGTCGGAGGTCCACACCACGAGCGTCGGGGCCCGGACGGCCGCCAGATCCTCGTCGGTGACCATGTTGCGGCGGCGGATCTCCGGGTCCTGGAGGCACAGGATGAAGCGCGCCGATTCGGCGTACCCGGGACGGCCGTAGTGACCGGCGCGGATGGCGACGAGCTCGTCGGTGACGGTGGCCTTGTCGGCCATCAGCCACTCCAGCCGGGCCCGCACCCGATGGGCGGACGGGTCGTCGGCGGCGGCCTGGGAGAGCGTACGCAGCCGCTCCATCACCTCGGGCCTGGCCATCGTCCCGCCCGGCGTGTTCAGTACGGTCCTCAGCACCCGGTCCGGGTACCGGGCGGCGAACTTGATGGCGACCCAGCCGCCGAGCGACTCACCGTTGAGGTGCGCCTTCTCGATGCCCAGGATGTCCAGGAGATCGCGCAAGTGGCTGACATAGGTGGGGAGTTCGACGTCCTCGGTGGCGTGCGTGGTGCCCGCGTGGCCGGGGAAGTCGTACGCGATGACGCGGTAGCCGGCCCCGGCGAGGGCGGCGACGTTCTGCGCGTACGCCTCCAGGTGCCCGCCGGTGCCGTGCATCAGGACGAGCGCCTCACCGTCCTCGGGGCCCGCGGTGAGCACGCGGGTGTTCCAGTCGCCGACCTGGAGGTGCTGGAGGCGGAAGTCGGTGGCGGCGAAGCCGAGCCAGACGGAGGGGTGGAGAGTCATGGTGCGGTGTCCTTTTCGGGTCTCAAGGGAGGGGGAGCGCGGTGGTCACGGCGAATCCCGCGATCCAGGCCTCGATCGCCTCGTAGTAGCGGCTTTCCATGCGGTACGGGCCTGCGGCCGACAGTGCCGCGTACGCGGCGATCCAGGTGCGGACCTCGTGCGCGGAGTTGCCCGCCTGCGCGGCGAACCAGTCGGTGCTCCACGCGTCGACCTTGCCGATGTCGCCCGCGGCGAAGGTGTCGAGCACCAGGTTGTCCCAGGCCGGATTGAGCGGATGGAGTCCGCCGCCGCCCGTGGTGAACGCCTGGGCCGCGGCGATGGTGCGGGCCTCGCGAGCGGCACGGGCCTCGGGCGAGGGATTACGGTTGTCGATCAGCTTCGCGATCTTCTCCTCGGTGTCGGCGTCCGCCATGCGCGGGACCGGCGGATCGTGGGAGAGGCCGCCCGAGCCGACGAACAGCACCCTCTTGTCGAGATCACGGGCGGCCCGGCCGAGGGCCTCGCCGAACTGCCGGATGCGGGAGACGGGTGCGAACGGCGCTGCGACCGAGTTGATGAACACCGGTACGACCGGGCGCCTGTCGATGCCGCCGAGCAGAATGTCCAGCGGCTGCGAGAACCCGTGGTCGACGATCATCCGCTCGGAGAGCGCCACATCGATCCCGGCGTCCAGCGCGGCGGAGGTGAGCGTCAGCGCCGCGTCGTGGTCGACGGAGAGCGGACCCGCAGGGGTACTGAAGTCGCCGACGGCCTCGGCCCGGCCGCCCACGCAGAACGGCGGCATCATGTCGTAGAAGAAGCCGTTGTAGTGGTCCGGCGCGAAGATCACGACCAGTTCCGGGTCGTACGTGGTGACGAAGTCACGGGCACCGGCGAGTGCTTCGTCGACCCGGGCCCGTACCTCAGACGACGGGTGTACGAACTCCATCAGCGGTGAGTGCGACAGGCAGCACAGGGCGAGGGACATCAAAGCCTCCGGGAATCAGGTGGAGCGCCTCGGCGAGGCGGCGGGTCAGGGCCGAGGCCTGCTGGGCAAGGGCGGCACCGGCGACGAAGCGGTCGGGCCGGAGCACGACGAACGACTCGGGGCGCCGGTCGAACCAGGCCTTGAGCCGACCGGTGTGGTCACCGACGACGTCGAGTCCTTCGGCGTCCAACTGCTCGATGGGGCCCTCCCAGTGGAGCTGCTCCATGGGCCGTGCCTCGACGAAGCGGGCGCCCAGCCTGCGCCAGGTCTCGCGGGCCTCGTCGTCCAGCAGCGAGAGCGGGTTGTTGTTCCAGGCGAGGACGGTGAACCAGGGGCCGATGACCTCGTCGAGCAGCGGCTGTGCGCCGTCCAGGGTGGTGACCTCCGGCTGGATGAAGAGCCTTCCCACACAGGGCGCGGCGTTCCTGGCGAGCGCGGTGGGGTGGACGACCGCCCCGGTCTCGTAGAACGGCATCGGCTTGAACTTCATCTGGGTGACGTAGTCCTTGGCCGCGGGTACGGCCCCGAGTCCGCGCAGCACCGCGTCGCGGGCACCGGCCAGCCAGCGGTTGGTGGGGGAGATGACTCGGCCCACCTTGTCCGAGAGATCGACCATCGCGGCGGCGTGCGGGCGGCGCTCGGTGTCGTAACTGTCCAGCAGGCGCTCGCTCGCGCCGCCGTGCAGCACACAGGCGAGCTTCCAGCCGAGGTTCACGGCGTCGCGGATGCCGCTGTTGAAGCCCTGCCCCTGCCAGACCGGCATCAGATGGGCGGCGTCGCCCGCCACCATGATGCGGCCCTTGCGGAAGGTGCCCGCGACCCGGGAGCTGTGGGTGTAGGCGCGGCGCCGGATGATGTCGGCGCGGGCCGGGTCGGGGATGAGCGGGGCCAGCATCCGGTGCAGCTGCGTGTCGTCCTCGACGAAGGTCTCGTCCTCCTCGGGGCGCAGCATGAACTCGAAGCGCCGGATGCCGTGCGGCAGCCCGATGGAGACATAGGGGCGCGAAGGGTCGCAGCCCATATAGGCGTTGGGGCTGCCGAGCGGGTCGTTGCGCAGATCGACGACGAGCCAGCGGCTCGGTTCCGTACGCCCCTCGAAGGGCAGACCGAGCAGTTTGCGGGTCTGTGACCTGCCTCCGTCGGCGCCCACGAGGTAGCGGGAGCGGACGGTGAGCGGGGAGCCCCCGGGGCCGGTCAGATCGACGTCGACACCGTCGGCGCGCTCGGCGAAGCCCTCCATGCGGTGGCCGAAGCGGACCTCGACCGTGCCGAACCTGCGGGCGCCCTTGAGGAGTTCGGCATCGACGAGCGGCTGGATGAAGCCGTTGCGGCGGGGCCAGCCGAACTCGTCGGTACGGGGGTCGAGTTCGGCCAGCAGCGTGCCGCTGCCGTTCACGAACCGCATGATCTGGTTCGGGATGGTGTGCCGGCGGATCTCGTCGACGAGGGATATCTGCTGGAAGGCGCGGAGACTCTCGTCGTCCATACCGACGCCGCGCGGATAGTCGATGAGCTGATCGCCCGCCTCGACCAGCAGCGTACGGATACCGCAGAGACCGAGCTGATTGGCGAGGGTGAGCCCGACGGGCCCGGCGCCGACGATCGTGACGTCGACGGACTCGACGGACTCGACGGACTCGGCTGCATCGCGGCTCGGCTCGGAGTGGAGGTGGGACATACGCGACTCCCTTGTCGTAACAGGGCCGACCCGGTGTGTTCATTTAACGGTCACGGCCGTGCGTTATTTGCATCGTCAAGGGTGTGGGGTGCCGCTGTCAAGACCCTCCGGGCGGGAAAGCGGTATGAGAAAGGCCCCTCGCGCTACTGCGCAAGGGGCCGGGGTCGATCGGATACGAGCAGGTCAGACGCTTGCGGAGATCTCCTTGGCGGCCGCCACCATGCCCGGGACCGAGGCGCGCGCCACGTCCTCGCGGGTGGTGATCAGATTGACGCACAGCTGCATCGCCGGATCGGCCAGCCGCAGCGGTACGGCGACTCCGAAGGCCCCCGGCTCCACCTGCCCGAACGTCGTCGCGTACCCCTGTTCGCGTACCTCCACGAGCTCCGCCGGATCATCCGCCGACGGTGCCCGCAACGAGGCCAGCGCCAGACCGGCCGCGCCGACACCGATGGGGTTGCGGCTGCCGACCCGGTAGGAGAGGTGGTAGTCCACCGACTGCGGCTCCACCACCGCGACCGCCACCGCGTCGTCGCCCTCCGCGGCGATCAGCGCGACCGTGGCCCTGAGCTCGTCGGCGGTCCGCCGCAGCACCGGAAGCGCGGCCTCCCTGACCCCCGCCGCATAACCGCGCGCCAGCGCCGCCGTACCCGACCCCGCCCGGTAACGACCGTCCGTCCCCCGGAACACCAGCCGGAATTCCGCCAGGGTGGTGAGGATGCGGTACGCGATGGTGCGGTGCACGCCCAGCCGGTCCGCCACCTCCTGGACCGCGAGCCCCTGCGGCGTCTCGGCCACCAGCCCGAGCGCGGAAAGACCACGGGCCAGGGTCTGGGATCCGCTGGCGCGGGGGGACGTCTTGTCAGGAACCGGCTTCTCGCTCACCGGGCAATCCTATGGGGGAGCCGGACGAGGCCACCTTTCGGGCGCCTGCCCGTCCCCGACGAGCCACAGCTCGTGACCGTCGTCGACCACCGGTCGGCCCGGACCCCGCTGAACACCCGGGGGCCGGGCCGGGGCGCCGTTCTACCAGCGGTCGCGATGGATGACGTCCGCCACCGGACGGCGCCGGACCGGGCCGAAGTTGCCCTGCGGCCACCCGACCGGAATGGCGGCGAAGGTGTGCATGTCCTCGGGGATGCCGAGGGCCGCCTTCCACTCCTGCTCCAGCATCAGGTGCCAGATGGTGATGTTCGCCGCGAGCCCCAGCGCCCGTGCTGCAAGAAGGATGTTCTGCACGCCCGGATAGACGCAGGAACCCTCGGCGAGCGCCTGGAAACGTGTCTGCGTGTTCATCATGTGCTCGGTCCCGGCCGGGCCGAGCGCCTGCGCGGAGGCCAGCAGCCCCTCCTCGTCCAGGCGCGGCTCCGGGAACCGGTAGCAGGGCACGATCAGCGCGGGCGTATCGGCGAAGTGGTCGCGCTGGTACTCGATCGCGGCGACCATCCGGCCGTACGCCGCGTCGTCCATGCCCTTCGGCGCGTACTTCCCGGTCGTCGCCAGATAGGCGTCCACGCACCGCTTCCACAGCGGAGCGAGGCGCGCCATCACCTCGCGGTCGGTCACCACCACGTACTCGTAACACTGCATGTTGCCGCCACTGGGGCCCCAGACGGCGGCCTGTACGAGCTGCTCCAGCGTCTCGTCGGGCACCGGTTCCGGCTTGAGGCGGCGCATGGCGCGCATGGTGGACATCGTAGGGAAGAGCGCGGGTCCGTCGGTCCCGGGTATATCCATCGGCATATCCGTAGTCATGATCGCGGAGTGTACGGGCGAAGCCCCGACGGCGGGAGGCCTGTTGACCGGCCGCTGGGCGACGGCTCGCACGGTCCGCCCCGCCGTCGCGCCGATCGGCACGGACCAGAGGATTCGTACACCTGGACTGACCGCCTCCGCACGGGGGAACGCGGACCGGAGTCCCCTTCACGAAGGCGTATAAAGGGTTCCTCCGGACCAGCCGGCGTCCCCCGAACGGCACTCACACCTCACGCGGCAGGGCGTCACCGCGTACGAGAGCGCAGGAGTGCCGCATGAGCACGGCAGAAGAGATCAACACCTTGCTGGTGGCGAACTTCGGAACCGATCCCCTCGCCATCCGGCCCGAGGTGCCACTCCGTCAACTCAGGCTGGATTCACTGGCTCTGGAGGAACTCCGGCTCCTCATCGAGGACCGGATGGGCGTCGATCTGGACGACGTCCAGCTGACCTCGCGGGACACCGTCGAGGAACTCGTGGCCGCCGTGCACCGCAAGGCCGCCGCGTGACGGCCGGCCCGCAGCGCCCCGCGCCGTTCGCCGCCGCCGTCACCGGGACCGGTCTTGTCACCGCGGCTGGGGTGGGGACCGAAGCCAACTGGCGCACGGTCTCCGAGGCCGCCACCGCACCCTCGGTGCTGCAGCGGCCCGAACTCCACGACCTGCCGTGTGACTTCATGTACACCATCACCGGCCTCGACACGACGGCCCTGCTCGGGGTGGCCGCCGCGCGGCTGATGGACCGCTTCTCGCAGCTGGCCGTCCTCGCGGCCCGCGAGGCCGTCGCCGACGCCGGTCTCGACCCCGCGGTCTGGGACAGCGGACGGGTCGCCGTCGTCATCGGCTCCGCACACGGCGGACTGCCCTTCTACGACGAACAGCACGCCGTCCTCGCCGAGCGCGGCGCACGCCGCGTCTCCCCGAAACTCGCCCCGCTCACCGTCGTCAACGGAGCGGCCAGCAGCGTCGCCACCGACCTCGGCGCCCGCGGCCCGAGCCAGGCCGTCTCCACCGCCTGTTCATCCGGCACCGTCGCCATCGGCACCGCCCACCAGATGCTCCGCACCGGGGCCTGCGACATCGTCATCGCGGGCGGCGCCGAATCGGTCTGCTCCCGTCTGCTGATCGCCAGCGCCTGCCAGCTGAAGGCCGTCTCCACCCGGCGCGACGACCCCGAGACGGCCTGCCGCCCGTTCGACACCCACCGGGACGGCTTCGTCGTCGGCGAGGGTGCCGGGCTCCTCGTACTGGAACGGCCGGAACACGCCCGCGCCCGCGGCGCCACCGTCCGCGCGCACATCGCCGGATACGGGGCCTCCAGCGACGCCTACTCCGTCGTCGCCCCGGATCCCGAGGGCCTGGGCATCGAGCGGGCGCTGCGCACCGCGCTCGCGGACGCCGGAATCGGTGCCTCGGACATCGGCCATGTCAACGCCCATGGCACCTCGACCGTCTCCAACGATCTCATCGAGGCGACGATGCTGCGCCGGGTCCTCGGCGAGCACCCCCTGGTCACCTCGACGAAGGCGATGACCGGACACACCCTCGGTGCCGCGGGCGGCATCGAGACCGCACTGACCGTACTGGCGCTGCAGCACCAACTCGTGCCGCCCACCGTGAATCTCGATGCTCCCGACCCCGAGATCCCCATCGAAGTGGTGCGCAAGGAGGCCCGGCCGGGAGCGTTCGACGCGGCCGTCAAGACCTCGCTCGGTTTCGGCGGCCACAACGCCGCACTCGTCCTCACCAGGGCCTGACCCGGAAGCGAGGACCATCATGGCCGAGGAGACCATCCGGACCCTGTCGGTGCACGGGCTGCGCTACGGCTACCGGATCCTGCGGCAGCCCTCGCCGCGCACCGAGCCGGTCATCGTCCTGGGCGGCGCGCTCCAGGGGATGTACGGCTGGCCCCAGATGGACGACCACCTGGGGCCGCTCGCCTCCGTCGTCACCGCCGACCTGCCCGGCATGGGCGGCGCGGACCCGCTCCCGCCCGGCACGGGGGACGACATCCTGCACGCCGCCGTCGCCGGAATCATCGACGACCTGGACGTGCCCAGGGTCAACCTCTTCGGGTTCTCCTACGGCACATCGATCGCCTTCGGCTGCGCGCAGCAGCACCCCGGCCGCATCGCCCGGCTGATCCTCGGCGGCGTACCGGCCCACATCAGCGACTCCCAGCGGACCCAGTGGGGCCGTGCCGTCGACCGGCTGGCAGCCGCTGACATGGAGGGGCTCGCCACCCTGGCCGCCGCGGCGCTGATGTGCCTGGACCCGGAACGCAAGGTCCACCGCAGGGAGTTGGCGCGGCGCTACGTCCGGCGTTCGTTCCTGTACGCCCTCACCCATTCCCCGCACGCCGCGCAATCGCTGCACCGGGCGCTGGGGCACCGGCCGGACTTCTCCGGCGGACTGACCGGCGTACCGGCCCTCGTCTTCGCGGGCGAGCACGACACAGTGACCTCGCCCGAGCGGCAGCGCGCTTTCGCCGCCACGATCGAGGGCAGCAGGTTCGTCACGATCGGGGAGTCCGACCACTGGGTCGTCCTGGAGCGCCCGGACGATGTCGCGGACCTGGTGGCCCGTTTCTTCACGGACCGCCCGCTGGAGCCGGCGCCGGGACCGACCGCACTCCCGCGCCAGTCGGCGGGCGTGCATCCGGTGCGGAGGGCATGAGAGGGCTCCAGCGGGTCAGCGGGGATCAGTGCCTGCCGTGGCCCGGGGCGTTGACGTCCACCCGCACGATCTGCGGGTCGTGGTCGCTCGCCTGGTCGGCGAACTCCGCGTTGATGTGCACCACGTCGTAGTCGAACCGGCGCACGCCGGGGCTGGTCAGGATGTGGTCCAGCGTCTGCGAGTTGCCCTCGTACACATAGCTGTACTGCTCGCCGGCAGGCAGCGTGGTGATCAGCGGTTTGAGCACCTTGCCGCCGGTCAGCGCGTCCATCGTCGGCGAGAACGCGAAGTCGTTGAGGTCCCCGAGTGTGATGACCCGTGCCGACTTGTCCGCCGCCAGCAGCGACTTGACGAAAGTGTTGACCTCCGTCGCCTGCTTGACGCGCTTCGTCTCCGAGCTGCGCGTCGGCTCCTGGTACCGGCCGTGCAGGGGCTGGTCACCGCCCTTGGAGGTGAAGTGGTTGCCGATGACGAAGACCGGCTTCCCATGGAAGCGGAACTCGCCGACGAGCGGCTTGCGGCTGTCGTCCCAGGCGTCGCTGGTCGGGGCGATCCGGCCGGGCGAGGCCGACAGGGTGACGCCCTTCCTCGTCTTCACGGCGGCCACCGCGGTGGTCGCATTGCCGCCCGGACGGTCCACGAAGTCGACCCGCTCGGGGTTGAAGAGGAAGACGTTACGGATGTTGCCGCCGGGCTCGCCGCCGTCCTTGCCGTTCTCCGGGGCGATGTAGCGCCATGCGTACCGTGGGCCGCCCGCCGCGACGATCGCGTCGGTGAACCGCTTGAGCGTCGCGTCGGAGCCGACCGTGCCGTCGTTCACCGCACCGTTGTCGTCCTGGATCTCCTCCAGCGACACGATGTCCGGGGAGGAGAGGTTGACCGCGACGCCCTCGGCGAGGGTGTCGAACTTGGCCTGCTCGTCGAGCGCGTCCAGGTTCTCCACGTTGTACGTGGCGACCGCGAGCTCCTTGCCCTTCTGCTTCCGGGTGACTTCGCGCCGCAGGTGGTGGTCGGTGAGCGTGCCGAGCTCGGTGGCCTGGAGGTTGTAGCCGCCGAAGGAGTCGTAGTCCAGGACACCGGTGGTGGTGCCGGACAGCACGTCGCCCACGTTCGCGACGGGGACGGGCCGGGCCGCGTCGAGCGACATCACCTTGATACGGCCGGTGTTCCGGTCGGTGTACGAGGAGTACAGCGTGCCGCCGCGCCGGGTCGGGTTCTCGTTCGGCTTGACGGTCACCCAGACCTCGTCGTACGCGCTCGTCGCACCCGTGACCCGGGTG
This sequence comes from Streptomyces sp. NPDC048473, assembly GCF_043200155.1. Classification (NCBI taxonomy): domain Bacteria; kingdom Bacillati; phylum Actinomycetota; class Actinomycetes; order Kitasatosporales; family Streptomycetaceae; genus Streptomyces; species Streptomyces sp. NPDC048473. The sequence goes on along the minus strand of NZ_JBICXE010000012.1, from coordinate 130,188 downwards.
TCGGCGATCTCGACTCGGGTGCCTTCGAGCGACTCGTAGAGGTCGAGGGCGTACGCCGACGGGTCGAGGGCCAGCGCGTCGATCGATCCGCCGTCCGCCGCTGGGACGTACATGTCCGGCACCGAGGCCGCGTCGAGCACGACCGGGGCCGGCAGCGCGCTGCCCGAGGACAGGACCGTCGTCTTCGGGGCGGTGATCTCGGTGATCGACTGGGTGGTGGCCGACGGGTAGTACTCGTCCACCTTGCCGCTGACCAGCACCGAGTCGCCCACGGCAACGGCCGGTGCGGCGGAGCCGGTGTAGACGAAGACCCCTTCGCCCGTACGGGGGTCCGCGTCCGGCGCGACGTCCTGGATCCAGAAGCCGCGCGAACCGCTGGTCCGCACGCCGGTGACGATGCCGGGGACGCCGGTCACCGACTGGCCGTCCAGCGGCGAGACGCGGGTGGTGCCCTGGATGTCGTGGATCCGGACGGTGCCGGGTTCGGTCGGGCCGCCGGGGTCCTCCGGGCCGGAGCCACCGGATGTCTCACCGGCCGAGTTGACCGGTGCCGGGGTGCCCGCGGTGAGGTCGGCGGCGTTGTCGTCGGTGTCGACGAGGGAGGTACCGCGCGCCACCGAGGAGGTGTTCGACGCCCCCGCCGCCGGGCCGCTGCCCTCCCGTACGACGGCGGAGCCATAGCCGACGAGGTCCACGATCCGTGTGTCGGCCGCGCAGTCGGCAGCCGTCTTGCAGGTCAGCGGGGTCGTGCCGGAGACGAGCGCGACGGTTCCGCCGCCGGCCGCCATCGCGACCGTGCCGGTGGCGTCCGACGTCGGCAGGGCGACGGTGCCGCCGGTGCCCGCGGCCTCGGCGACGAGGTAGCGGCCGCCGGGGGCGACGGACCCGCTCAGTGCGGAGACCTGCCACAGCGAACCGGCGGAGGGAGAGGCCGGCAGATACTGCACGCTGAAACCGGACAGGTCGTACGCGGCGGAGCCGGCATTGGCCAGCTCGATGAAGTCGCGGGTGAGTGTCGCACCCGAGTTGCCCCCGCCGCCGTACACCTCGGAGATCACGGCGGTCGAGGACGGAGCCGCGAAGGCGGCGGGCAGCGCGGTGGCCGAGAGCGTCACGGCGACGGCGCCGGCGAGCAGGACGGAACGGGGTCTGGATATGTGCACGGTGGGCTGCTCCCGAAGTGTGGTGAGGGCAAAAGCTATGCGCGTAGAACCAGTCGTGACAAGACATCAGAAGTTAATTCCAGAAATCGTTCCGGCGGCCTGGAAGCGATGGGGGAGAGGAGCGCGGAGGCGCGGTGGGGGTGCCTTCGGGCCGGTACCGGGCCGCTCCGCGCGACATGCAACCAGAAGGTTGCCTATGGTGGAAGGGGGCAGCGAACACGAACAGGCGATGGTGACCGTGATGGCGGCGATGGACCCGATATTCAAGGCGCTCGCCGATCCGAGCCGCAGGGAACTCCTCGACCGGCTCAACGCGCGGGGTGGCCAGACCCTGCGCGAGCTGGGCGAGGGCCTGGACATGAGCCGGCAGGCGGTGAGCAAACACCTGGCGGTGCTGGAATCGGCGCTGCTGGTCACCGCCGTGCGCCAGGGCCGGGAGAAGCTGCACTACCTCAACCCGGTGCCCCTCCAGGAGGTCGCCGACCGCTGGATCGGCCGGTACGAACGCCACCGCCTGACCGCGCTGTCCCACCTCAAGCAGACCCTGGAAGGAACGGTCATGGACAAGCCCGAGTTCGTCTACGTCATCTACATCCAGACCACCGCCGAGAAGCTCTATCAGGCGCTGACCGACCCCGAGTTCATCAAGATCTACATGGGCGGCTACGGCCCCGAGTCGACCTGGAAGACCGGCGCGCCGGTCCGCTGGAAGATGGACCCGGACGGCGAGTTCGAGGAGGTCGGCCAGCGGGTCCTGGAGGCGGAGCCCGGCAAGCGGCTCTCGTACACCTGGCACACCCTGCAGCCCATGCACCGCCAGATGTTCGACTTCGCCTCGGACGAGGAGTGGGACAAGGCCGTCCGGGAGCGGTCGAAGGTCACCTTCGACATCGAGCCGGCCGAGGAGCCCGAGATGGGCATCAAGCTGACGATCACCCACGACGGGTTCGACAGCCCGGACAGCAAGATGCTGGAGGGCGTCAGCGGCGGCTGGGCCATGATCCTCTCGTCGCTCAAAACCCTTCTGGAGGGCGGGAAGTTCCTCGACGAGCCGGCCTGACGGCGGGGCGGTCCGGCGCCGGCCTCGGGGCGGCGCCGTACGCCCGCCACGACACCGCAATACGCGGGCAGCACCCGACAGGCGCACGCATGTCCAGGGTCCACCAAGCTCTGGGACAGCTGGGCGGACGGCGCCGTCATCGCCGACAAGGAACGCGGAGTCCATGCCCTCGCCGGGCGTCTCCGGCGCATCGGACACAGCGGTGAGTTCTTCCGCGTCGAGGGGGCGCTCAACGTACAACGCCCGCCGCAGGGAGACCTCTTGCTCGTGCAGGCCGGGTCCGGCGAGGACGGGAAGGAGTTCGTGGCGCGCTACACGGAGGCGGTGTTCACCGCGCAGCAGACCCTGGAGAAGGGCATCGCCTTCTACAAGGACGTCAAGCAGCGCGCCGAAGTCATCGGCCGCGACCCGGAAGGCATCAAGATCCTCCCCGGCATCGTGCCCGTGATCGGCGAAACCGAGGCGCAGGCACGGGAGTTGGATGCCGAGCTGGAGAACCGCATCGTCCCCGAGTACGCCAATCGTCAGCTTGCCGAGGGGCTGAAGATCGCGCCCGACGACCTCGATCTCGACGTGTAACTGCCCGAGGACAATCCCACCGAGGACGACCCTGCGTGGCCACTACGGACTCCCGCGCCCCGCCAACCGGCTGTTCGAGACCGTCGACCGTAGCGACGGCCACCTCGGCATCGGGCCGGCGGAGCTCGGGTACCGGCCGCCTCCTGCCCTCGGCTCAGGCTCCGGGCACCCGGTCGAGGAAGCCGCTGACCGAAGTGATGCGTCCGTCGTCGGCGAGGGTGAGCACGTCCGACCCGGCGACGGGCGCCGAGCCGTCCGCGGTGGAGACCAGGTCCCAGCTGAAGCGGACGATGTCATGGTGCCCGTCCGGGGTGCCGGTCAGCCGGAACTCGAAGCCGGGGAACTGCTGATGGGCCCCGCTGATCGTGGCCGCGAGCCCCTCGTGGCCACGCACGTCGGCCAGCGGGTCGGTGTAGGTGGCGGTCTCGGTGAAGGCGGCCGCGACAGCCTTCTCCAGTTCCTCGGGGGTGGCCGCGTTCCAGGCGACGAAGTAGCGCTGAACGGCGTCCTCGTGTGCGGTCATCGTGCTGTCCTCTCCTCGCGTCCCGGCCCCTGGGGCCGGGCTCCCGTGTGCTCGTGAGGAACACGATGTCCGATGGCGCGGAAGGCGTCGATTACCTCCGAGGTCATGGACGGAGCGCCGCCGGTGAGATGTCACATCGTAGTAAAGTGGAAGTAAAGACTTCCCCGTGTCGATGGCTTCCCGGTGTCGATGCAGGAGGAAGAAGCGCCTCCTCACGCACGGCTGTCCGGGACGACATGCATGGCGGCCTCCTCGGCCGATGCTGCCGCTCCGTCGATCCCGACGTCCTCGGCCGCCAGGGTGTCCGGCTCGTTGATGTCCAGCTGCCGGGTGAGGCGGCCGGCGCGTACCGTGCCGACCTCCGCGTCCCAGAGTTCGCCATCACCGCCGGACAGATCCCCCAGATCGTCGCCGGCGGCTTCGGTGATCTCGGGCAGTTCCCGTGCCAGACGGTTCTCCAGCGGCTCGCCGCTGTGCTGTTCGGCGGCTGTGGTGCCCTGGTCCTCCACCGCCCACGGCCGCTCGGGCGGCGAGTAGCCCTCGTCGAGCAGGTCGGTCAGCCCCGCCCGGTTGTCCAGGGTGTCCTCGATGTCGAGCTGCTCGGTCAGGTCGGAGGCCTCAGGCTGTTGGGGCTGGTAGACGTCGTCTCCCATATCGGCATCCTTCATGGTGTGTCCCTTCCCGTGTTTCGGGGATCCCGGTCGTGCATGCCGCACACACGACCTGGGAGAAAGGGGGCATATCTTCGGTATGCGCCCGAGTGCCGTCGAACCGCCCGTATGAGTTCAGGATAAGTGGCCAGGGTATGAGCCCGCAGCCGTGGGCCGCTGCCCGGGCGCGGCAGGCCCGTCCGGGGGACGATGGAAGATGCAGGCGGAGCATGCCCTGCCCCATCCGTATCGGGAGTACCGCCATGGATTACCCGGAGAGCTACCAGTTGGTATTTCAGGCGTCCGCCGTGGAGGACGACACGGTGATCGTCCGGCGTACGGCGCAGTCGGGGGCCGGTGGATACCCGATCTACGAGGACGAGACCGGAATCGTGCGCGCGGAGATCAGCGACCGGGGAGAGGTGCGCATGATGGCCAGCGGCGGACACCAGGTGCTCGGCACCCCGCTGGTGGTGCGGGAGCCGAGTGTGTGAACGAGCCAGGGGCCCGTCCGGCGGGTCATGACCGGACGGGCCCCTGGCACTACAGCAAGGCGGGACGGTTGCGGGCCGCCCCCGTCAGCCCTCGGTCCAGCCGTGGTTCTTGGCGAACTGCAGCAACCCGCTCCGGACCTGGAGGATCTGAGCCCCCGTCAGCGACGGTGCCGACTCCAGCAGGATGTCGGTCACCTCCTTGGTGTACTCGGCTGCACTGAGCACATCGCACAAGGTGTCGTCGTCCGCCGACCCGGAAACGTTGACCGCAACGGGCCTCGGAGGGGTCAGCGGCTTCCCGTCAGGACCCTCGGCCAGCCGGACGGACGACGCCTTCAGCCCGCGGTCACCGTCCTCGATCTCGAACTCGACCGCTGTCCCCGTATGTACGTAGGACTCCGGGATCAACATGTCGTTCACATGGAGAAACACATCCTCACCGCCGTGATCGGGTGAGATGAAGCCATAACCCCGTGTGCCGTCGAACCGCACCACTCGACCAGAAACCACACCAACCCCCAAGAAAGAACCGGGCCCCTTGCCCGTTTGCCACACATGGCTCGACCGGAGAATAGCCCTGCGCGGCCGGGCGGCGCGACCCGATCGCGGGAATTCGCCCCGGGCCGGGGCGCGGGCTTCCGGCAGGGCAGCACCGGCTCACCTGAGCTTGCGTGCGGGCGGGGGCGCGGTTCCGGACGCAAGCGGGGAGCGCGCCAGCTCGATGCAGCCCATCGTGATCAGGGCGAGCGCGACCAGCTCGGGCAGTACCCACCACCCGGTGCGCAGATCCTCGCCGAACAATGTCACCCCGTACAGGACACTGATCAGCGCGTCACCGAGGGTCAGCGGCGGCTGGACGGCGACCAGCATGCCCGCCTGGAGGGCGTTCTGGAGGAGGAACAGCGCACCCACTCCGGCCGCGGCGGTGGCGTACAGCTGCCAGGACGTCAAGAGCGCCACCACTCCGCCGCCCCCTTCGAGCCGTGCCATGGCGTCCTTCATGAGCGCCGCCGTGAGCGCGTACCCGCACGCGGCGGCGAGGCCGAGCAGTGCGCCCCGGGGATTGCCGCGCGTGCTCAGGGCCGCGCCGATCAGTGCGGCCTCGACGATTCCGGTCAGGATCAGCGCCGTGATCCAGGCCGCTCCCCGCACGGACGTGCTGCCGCCGCCCGGGGCCGCGGAGGCCATGCCCAGGGCCAGCCCCAGGGTCATGGCCGCCACCGCGTACCAGAGCTGCCGGGGGAGCCGGACCCGCATGGCGAACCCGGCCATCAGCAGGGTGGCCGGCAGTTCGATCACAAAGATCGGCTGGACCAGGGCGATCGGTCCGGTGGCCAGCGCCACGGCCTGGCAGACGGCTGCGACGATCACCAGGCCGATCCCGGCGAGCCACAGCCGTTGGCGCAGCAGATGCCCGATCAGCGACAGACGCATCGCCTCGCTGTCGGGGACGGTGCGGGCGGCGCGGCGCTGGAGAACGGAGGCGGCGCCGTTGCTGATCGCGGTCAGGATGGCGAACAGGACACTGATCACCAACCCATGATGCGGGCGGCGGGCCCACGATCCGGGGTCCTGCGGGGCGGCGGCATGGCGGAGCGTACGGATCGGAGCGCGGCACCCGATGAGGACCGAAGGTGTCCGCAAGTCCGCGTAGCGTGCCGTCCATGGCCGCGAAGAAGAACCCCGCCGCACCCGCCGCGCTCTCCCCGCGCGCGCTGGGCCGCGCCACGCTGGAACGTCAGCTGTTGCTGCGCCGGACCGCGATGTCCGCGAAGGACGCCGTCGGGCATCTGGTCGGCCTCCAGGCGCAGAACACCAAGCCGCCGTACTACCAGCTCTTCGCCCGCCTCGACGGCTTCGGCCCGGCCGAACTCGCGGGGCTGATGGAGTCCCGCGAGGTGGTCCGTATCGTCACCATGCGCTCCACCATCCACCTGCACACCGCCGCCGACGCGCTCACCCTGCGCCCGCTCGTCCAGGCGGCGCGCGACCGGGAACTCAAGACGTTCCGCAAGGGGCTCGTCGGGGTGGACCTGGACCGGCTCGGGGCGCTCGGCAGGGAGCTCGTCGAGGACCGGCCCCGCACCCCCAAGGAGATCCGCGAGGCGCTGCTCGCCCAGTGGCCCGACGCCGACCCGCCGGCGCTGGGCGTGGCCGCCCGCTGTCTGCTGCCACTGGTCCAGGTCACCCCGCGCGGGGTGTGGGGAAAGAGCGGCCGCGTCGCGCTGACCACCGCCGAACACTGGCTCGGCCGCCCGTCGGAGCCGGTCCCCGCACCCGATGCCACCGTGCTGCGTTATCTCGGCGCCTTCGGGCCTGCCTCCGTGCAGGACATGCAGACGTGGGCCGGACTGACCCGGCTGCGGGAGGTCTTCGAGCGGCTGCGGCCGCGGCTCCTCACCTTCCGGGACGAGAACGGCGTCGAGCTCTTCGACCTGCCGGAGGCCCCGCGCCCCGACGAGGACACCCCCGCCCCGCCGCGCTTCCTGCCCGAGTTCGACAATGTGCTGCTCGGCCATGCGGACCGTACGCGTGTCATTCCGCCGCAGTACCGGGGGCGCAACGGGAACGGCAATCAGACATACGGCACGGTGCTGGTCGACGGATTCCTCGCGGCGGTCTGGCGGCTCGGCGACGGCACCGGGACAGGTTCCGGTGCCGGTGCCGGTTCCGGGGCGACGACTCTCACCGTGCAGCCGCTCGGCAGGCTGAGCCGGGCCGATCGCGACGCCGTCACGGAAGAGGCCGTACGGATGCTCTCCACCATGACGACGGCGGTCACCGACGCGAACGGATACGACATCCGGTTCGCGACGTTCGTCGACTTCGAACGGTGAGCTCCCGCCGTCGCGTTACGGCAGCAGTCCCGCCCGCCGTGCCGCCACCACCGCCTCCAGACGTGTGTGCGCACCCAGCTTGCGCATCGCCGAACGCAGATACCCCTTCACCGTCTCCGGCCGCAGCCCCAGCCGCTCCGCTGCCAGCGCGTTCGTCGTCCCCGCCGCCACACAGGCCAGCACGTCCACCTCGCGCGGCGCCAGGTGCACCCCGCAAGGCCTCGGCGTACGGGCCCCGGCCGCCGAGGCGAGCCGCTCGCACACCGAGAGCAACTCGTCGCGCAGCGCCGGGTCGACGACCTTCGTGACCAGGGCGCGCAGCTCGCGATGGGCCTCGCGGACGTCCTCCCACGCCTCCGGCGCGGCCCTCGGGTCCGTGACCTGTTCCCGGGTCACGGCCAGGAGCTGCTGCACCTCGTCCCGTACGACCAGGGCCTGTTCCACATCGCGGGCAGCGGCGACCGCCGCGTCGAATGTACGGTCCCCGAGCGTGACCGGTTCGCGCAGCGCCCCGTACAGGACGCCGCGCACCTTGCGCCGTACGACGACGGGCACCGCGACCACCGAGCGCAGGCCCTCCGCCGCCACCGCCATGTCGTACTCGTGACTGATGTGGCGCGAGGAGCGGTAGTCGGTCACCGCACACGGCCGGGACAGGGCGATCGACTTGCCGCCGAGCCCGCTGCCGGCCGAGATGACAAGACCGCGCAAGGCCGTGGTCTGCGCCCCGTTCAGCTCGGCGATCCGGGCATGCCGGGCATCCGAGAGCAGCCCGCCGAAGGCCACGGGCAGCCCGCTTGTCCGGCGCAGCCGCAACAGCGCTGCCTGCATCTCGACCACATCGACGGATTCAGGCACGATGACGCCTCTCTGCCCGGCTCCGGAGGCTCGGCAGCCCCGCTTGCTTGCACCCCCGTTCGGGGGTGGTGAGACCTGGGTCACTGTTTACATGATGTTAAGCGACCGGTCCGGTCCGCAATGAGGAGGGCACATGTCGGCAATCAGCGCGACGGAAACGTTCCGGGCCGCCCGGGACTTTCTGCTGCAGCACCGCGAGGACTACCACGCGGCCTACGAGGGCTTCCGCTGGCCCCGGACCGACCATTTCAACTGGGCACTCGACTGGTTCGACGCCATCGCCGAGAACAACGACCGCACCGCCCTGCACATCGTGGAGGAGGACGGCGGCCGCATCGAGGTGTCCTTCGCCCGGATGTCCTCCCGCTCCAACCAGGCCGCGAACTGGCTGCGGGCCCAGGGGGTACGGGCCGGGGACCGGATCCTCGTCATGCTCGGCAACCAGGTCGAGCTGTGGGAGACGGCGCTCGCCGCGATGAAGCTGCGCGCCGTCGTCATCCCCGCCACCCCGCTCCTCGGGCCGGTCGATCTGCGCGACCGGGTGGAACGCGGCCGGGTCCGGCACGTCCTGGTGCGGGACACCGACACCGCCAAGTTCGACGAGGTGCCCGGCGATTACACCCGGATCTCGGTCGGCGCGGACGTACCCGGCTGGCTGTCGTACACCGGCGCCGACGACCAGCCGGAGACCTTCGGGGCGGACCGGGAGACCGACGCCGACGAGCCGCTGATGCTCTACTTCACCTCCGGTACGACCGCCAGCCCCAAGCTCGTCGAGCACACCCATGTCTCCTACCCCGTGGGCCACTTGTCGACGATGTACTGGATCGGCCTGAAGCCCGGGGACGTCCACCTCAACATCTCCTCGCCCGGCTGGGCCAAGCACGCCTGGTCGAATCTCTTCGCGCCCTGGAGCGCCGAGGCGACCGTCTTCATCTTCAACTACACGCGCTTCGACGCGGGCCGTCTGATGGCCGAGATGGACCGCTCGGGCGTCACCAGCTTCTGCGCCCCGCCCACCGTCTGGCGGATGCTGATCCAGGCCGACCTCTCCCAGCTGAAGACTCCGCCGCGTGAGGTCGTCGCGGCCGGTGAGCCGCTGAACCCGGAGGTCATCGAGACGGTGCGGCGCACCTGGGGCGTCACCATCCGGGACGGCTTCGGCCAGACCGAGACCGCAGTCCAGGTCGCCAACACCCCTGGCCAGCTGCTGAAGGCCGGTTCGATGGGACGGCCCAGCCCCGGCTTCAAGGTCGAGCTCCTCGACCCGGTCACCGGCGAGCCCGGTGCGGCCGAGGGCGAGATCTCCCTCGATCTGTCGGAACGCCCGGTGGGTCTGATGACCGGCTACCACGGCGACCCCGACCGGACCGCCGAGGCCATGGCGGGCGGCTACTACCGCACCGGTGACATCGGCTCCCGCGACGAGGACGGCTACATCACCTATGTCGGCCGCGCCGACGACGTCTTCAAGGCATCCGACTACAAGATCTCGCCGTTCGAGCTGGAGAGCGCACTGCTGGAGCACGAAGCGGTCGCCGAGGCCGCCGTCGTCCCGGCCCCCGATCCGGTACGGCTCGCCGTTCCGAAGGCGTACGTCGTGCTCGCGGAGGGCTGGGAGCCCGGCCCGGACACGGCGAAGGTGCTTTTCGAGCACTCCCGGGCGGTCCTCGCCCCGTACAAGCGGGTCCGCCGGCTGGAGTTCGCCGAGCTGCCCAAGACCGTCTCCGGCAAGATCCGCCGCATCGAGCTGCGGGAGCGCACGGCCCGGGGCACCGGCACCGAGTACGACGAGGGGGATCTGCGATGAGCGAGTTGTCCTACGCGCACGGCACCGGCACCACGGCGCTGCTCGGCGACACCATCGGACGCAATCTCGACCGCGCGGTCGAGGCGTTCGGTGAGCGCGAGGCGCTCGTCGACGTCGCATCGGGGCGACGCTGGACGTATGCCGAATTCGGCACGGCGGTCGACGAGTTGGCCCGCGCGCTGATGGCTTCGGGGGTGGCCAAGGGGGACCGGGTCGGGATCTGGGCGATCAACTGCCCCGAGTGGGTGCTCGTGCAGTACGCCACCGCCCGCATCGGCGCCGTCATGGTCAACATCAACCCGGCCTACCGGGCGCACGAGCTGGAGTACGTGCTGAAGCAGGCCGGGATCTCACTCCTGGTCTCCTCGCTCTCGCACCGCACCAGTGACTACCGCGCCCTGGTCGACCGGGTCCGCGCGGGCTGCCCCGCCCTGCGCGCCGTGCACTACATCGGCGACCCGTCCTGGGACGAGCTGCTGGCCGTTTCCGGATCCGTCACGGCCAAGCAACTCGCTGCCAGGGAAGCCGAGTTGTCCTGCGACGACCCGATCAACATCCAGTACACCTCCGGCACCACCGGCTTCCCCAAGGGCGCCACCCTCTCCCACCACAACATCCTCAACAACGGCTACTTCGTGGGGGAGCTGGTCGCCTACACCGAACAGGACCGGGTCTGTCTGCCCGTCCCCTTCTACCACTGCTTCGGCATGGTCATGGGCAATCTCGGCATCACCTCGCACGGCGCCTGCATCGTGATCCCGGCCCCCGCCTTCGAGGCCGCCGCCGTGCTCGCCGCCGTTCAACAGGAGCGGTGCACCTCGCTCTACGGCGTCCCCACCATGTTCATCGCGGAGCTGAACCTCCCCGACTTCGCCTCGTACGACCTCTCCTCGCTGCGCACCGGCATCATGGCCGGATCGCCCTGCCCGGTCGAGGTGATGAAGCGGGTCGTCGCCGAGATGCACATGGACGAGGTGTCCATCTGCTACGGCATGACGGAGACCTCGCCGGTCTCCACCCAGACCCGCCGCGACGACGACCTGGAGCGCCGCACCGGCACCGTCGGCCGCGTCATGCCGCACATCGAGGTCAAGGTCGTCGACCCGGTGACCGGGGTGACCCTGGAGCGCGGTGCGGCGGGCGAACTCCGCACCCGCGGCTACAGCGTGATGCTCGGCTACTGGGAGCAGCCCGAGCGCACCGCGGAAGCGATCGACGCGGGGCGCTGGATGCACACCGGGGACCTTGCGGTGATGCGGGAGGACGGCTACGTACAGATCGTCGGCCGGATCAAGGACATGATCATCCGCGGCGGTGAGAACGTGTATCCGCGGGAGATCGAGGAGTTCCTCTACAGCCACCCGAAGATCGCGGATGTGCAGGTGGTGGGCGTACCGGACGACACCTACGGCGAGGAGATCCTGGCCTGCGTCATCCCGAAGGACCCGGCGAACCCGCCGAACCTGGACGAGGTGACGGGCTACTGCCGCGAACAGCTGGCGCACTACAAGATCCCGCGACGGCTGCAGATCCTGGAGACCTTCCCGATGACGGTCAGCGGGAAGGTCCGGAAGATCGAACTGCGGGAGGGCTACGGCCAGTAGGACCGGATCACCCCGGGCGTTGTCAGGCGGCCTCGATGATGTCGCCGGCAACGTCCCGGGTCGCGGCCGCCCATTCGATCAGCAGCACCTCGTAGGCGGCGGACTCCACGGAGGACCAGTCCTGTCCGGCACGCGCGTCGACCAGGGCCCGTATCGCCTCATTCGCCTCGGCGGCGGACGCGGGCGTCGGTCGGGTCGTGTGCGGCGGGTCGACAGGTGGTGTATGCCGTGGAGTTAAAACCATGTGCCCTACCTTAAGGCCCGCCACTGACAACCGACCGAACATTTGTGGCCCCCGGCTCGAACGTGACCGATTGCACTCACTGTTGTCGGTCGGTTCCGCTGAGGTGCGGGTCGTGTCCGGCATGCGGGATTTCGCGCCGCATGCAGACCCTCGGCCAGCGGTCCAGGCCGTGTTCCGCCTCCTCCGCCCTGATCTTCCGCAGCCCGTCGGTGAGTTCGGCGTCAGTGAGGGTGCGGAAGCCCAGACGGGCGTAGTACGGAGCGTTCCACGGGACGTGGGAGAAGGTCGTCAGCGTGAGCGCGCCCAGCTGCCGCTCGCGCGCCCACCCGGCGAGGTGGTCGATGAGCGTGCTGCCCAGACCGCGCCGTGCGGCGGACGGATGGACGGAGACCTGTTCGATGTGGGCCGCGTCGTCGACCGGGTCGGCGATCAGGTAGCCGACCGGGCGGTCGTCGGCGTCCGCGGCCACCCAGGCGCGCCCGGCCCGGCGGTAGTCGTCCAGCAGGTCGAGCGGCGGAGGGTCGTCGTCCGCGATGGCGGACATACCGAGCGCGCGGAACGGTTCGCCGGCGGCGCGCTCGATGTCCTGAAGCAGCGGAAGATCGGAGCGGCGGGCGGTACGGATACGCATACGGCCAGTATGGCGGTCCGGACAGGGCGCAGACCGACCGGCACATGGGGGCGGCGTCAGGCGCCGGTGCTGATCAGCTCGTCCGCGGGGCTGTTGACCGGCTGCGGCGTTCCCGTGAGGTCCATGCGGAAGAGCGGGATGCCGAGGCCGTCCGCGCGCGCTTCGGCGTCCTGCGTGTACCCCGCGAGCGAGAAGAACACGCTCGTGACGGACGCGCTCAGCGCGTTCAGCCAGAGGCACTCGACGTCGCGCAGGGTGGTCGGGCGGGTGACCGCGTCGACCTGGGCGATCAGCCCGGTGGCCCGCAGATCGATCCGCGCGGGGGAATGCTCCGCCGGCTGTACGACATCGCGGTAGCCCAGCCACTTCAGATACAGGGCGGCGCTCGCGACCGCGTCGCGTGCGGTACGGATCGGCAGGGGCTGGAACACCGGCCGGGGCGGCGGCGCCGTACGCGGCAGCGGAATGTGGGCCGGCCGGCCGGGCCGGGCCCCGTCGGCGGTGCCGTCGGTCTCCGTCACCGGCCGGACCGGTATCCGCAGCACCGTCCCGCACGGGCAGCACAGCTCCGGCTGAGGCCACTGGTCGTGGCGCCCGCAGGTGCGACAGCGCACCGTCACCCAGTCGTCGTTCCAGGTGCGGTGCGTGATGGGTACGACCGGGGCGCCGCGCAGCACGGGTGGGGCGGTCGGCGCACCGCACGGGCAGGGATAGACCGGGGTGCTGTACGCATGGTCGCGGCGGCAGGCCGGGCAGCGTACCGGCACCGACTCCACCATGAACTCCCTCCGGCCCCGGTGTGTGCCCCGGCGACGGGGCCACCTCGACGCACCGGAACGCGCCGGCGCCGACCGATACGGGCCGACTCCGCTCCGTACCCCCATGGTCCACCAAGAGCGAGGTCGTGGGGAGTGACTTGGCGTACTTCGTGGACCGGTGCGCGCATCGGCCGCCCCACGCTCGCTCTCTTGACGGTCGCCCGGCCGCACTTTAGATTGACTTCCGTATACCAGAATCAAGTTTCCGTAATGCGGAATTGGTGCTCTCAGGTGGCGCGACAGAGCCCGACTCCACCAGGTCCGAGCAGGAGCACTCAATGCCTCGAATGACCGCTGCCCGAGCGGCAGTTGAGATCCTCAAGCGCGAAGGCGTCAGCAACGCGTTCGGTGTGCCGGGCGCGGCGATCAACCCCTTCTACGCGGCCCTCAAGGCCTCCGGCGGGGTTCATCACACGCTCGCCCGCCACGTCGAGGGCGCCTCCCACATGGCGGAGGGCTACACCCGGGCACGCCCGGGCAACATCGGTGTCTGCATCGGCACGTCGGGACCGGCCGGCACCGACATGATCACTGGCCTCTACTCCGCCATCGCCGACTCGATCCCGATCCTCTGCATCACCGGACAGGCCCCGACCGCCGTGCTCCACAAGGAGGACTTCCAGGCGGTCGACATCGCCTCGATCGCGGCGCCCGTCACCAAGGCCGCGACGACCGTCCTCGAAGCCGCCCAGGTCCCGGGCGTCTTCCAGCAGGCCTTCCATCTGATGCGCACCGGCCGGCCCGGCCCGGTCCTCATTGACCTGCCCATCGATGTCCAGCTCACCGAGATCGAGTTCGACCCCGAACTGTACGAGCCGCTGCCGGTGCACAAGCCCGCCGCGACCCGCAAGCAGATCGAGCGGGCCCTGGAGATGCTGAACGCCTCCGAGCGTCCGCTGCTCGTCGCGGGCGGCGGCATCATCAACGCCGACGCGTCCGGACTCCTGGTGGAATTCGCCGAGTCGATTGGCGTCCCGGTCGTCCCGACCCTGATGGGCTGGGGCATCATCGCCGACGACCACGCGCTGAACGCGGGCATGGTCGGCCTGCAGACCTCGCACCGCTACGGCAACGCGAACTTCCTGGAGTCCGACTTCGTCCTCGGCATCGGCAACCGCTGGGCCAACCGCCACACCGGCAAGCTGGACGTCTACACCCGGGGCCGCACCTTCGTCCATGTGGACATCGAGCCCACCCAGCTCGGCAAGATCTTCGCCCCCGACCTCGGCATCGCCTCCGACGCCAAGGCCGCGCTGGAACTGTTCGTCGAGGTGGCGCGCGAGCTGAAGGCCGCCGGAAAGCTCAAGGACCGCTCGGAGTGGGCCGCGTCCACCCAGGAGCGCCGGGCCACGCTGCAGCGCCGCACGCACTTCGACAACGTGCCGCTGAAGCCGCAGCGGGTGTACGAGGAGATGAACCGGGCCTTCGGCCCCGAGACCCGGTACGTCACCACGATCGGCCTCTCCCAGATCGCCGGTGCGCAGATGCTGCACGTCTACCGGCCGCGCCACTGGATCAACTGCGGCCAGGCGGGCCCGCTCGGCTGGACCATCCCGGCCGCGCTGGGCGTCGCCACGGCAGACCCGGACGGCTCCGTCGTCGCGCTCTCCGGCGACTACGACTTCCAGTTCATGCTGGAGGAGCTGGCTGTCGGTGCGCAGCACCGCATCCCGTACGTCCATGTCCTGGTGAACAACTCCTATCTGGGGCTGATCCGCCAGGCGCAGCGCAACTTCGACATCGACTTCCAGGTCAACCTGGAGTTCGAGAACCTCAACTCGCCGGAGATCGGCGTCTACGGCGTCGACCACGTCAAGGTCGTCGAGGGCCTGGGCTGCAAAGCGATCCGCGTCACCGAGCCGGACCAGCTGCTGCCGGCCTTCGAGGAGGCGAAGAAGCTGGCTGCGGAGTTCCGGGTGCCGGTGGTGGTCGAGGCGATTCTGGAGCGTGTGACGAACATTGCGATGAGCGGTACGGATATCGCGTCCGTCAACGAGTTCGAGGACATCGCGACGGAGGCCGCCCACGCACCGACCGCGATCCGCCCGCTCGCCGCGTCCTGACGATTCGCCGGCCGGGCTGTGGTGCTCGCCCCGGAGCCGGGGCGAGGACCACGGTGTCCCGGGAGTGGTCAGAGCACCTGCGCGAGAGGCGCCACCGTCTCCCAGTGCTTGAGGTACTCCAGCGCGGCATGGGGATTGCCGTTGGCGTTCTTCACCATGTGCGTGCGCTCCAGTACGTCATCGGTATCGGGGAACAGGGTCCTCAGCCGAAGGGTGGAGACGATGTAGTCGTCGCGGTCGGCGATGTTCACCCAGCGCTTGAGCTGGTCCGGCGTCCTCAGCGGTTGCGGGCGCAGCCGTTCACGGATGATCGAGCGCAGGCCCAGCGGCGAGCCGAAGGTGACGAGCAGTGGCAACGGCTGGTCGAGCCTGTGCAGGGCCTCATAGGCGACGACGGTGCCGAGCGAGTGCGCGAGCACCGCCTTGGTTTCCCCCGTCACCCGGGACAGCACGGACTCGATCGCCCGTTCGCGTACCGACTCGTCGTCAAGATATGCGGCCACCTGACCCAGGTGGAATACACCGGTGCTGCTGAGCGCGGCGAAACCGGAGCGAGCGATCGGGCCGAGCCGCCCCAGCATCGCGACGACCAGCCGGACCGGGGCGTACGGACCCTGCTCGGGGCCGACCTCCGCGCGCAGCTCGCTCAGTTCACGGGCGGCTTCGGCGCTGTCCGCCGGGTCCGAGGCATGCCGGTGGATGTTGTCCATGATGTTTTCGCCGACCGCCTCGCTGGTGAGCGCCATCTGTTCGGGGAACGGCACGTCCCAGTCGTCCTGCGGTACGTAGGGCGCGAAGAGGCCGCGGTAATGGGCCATGGCGACCGACGTCGAGCCTTCGTCGAGTCTGTCGGCCTGCTCCTGACGGCCGTTGTCACGCAGGGTGCGCGTCAGGGCGCGCACCCAGTCCGTCCTCAGCTGCTCCTCGGTCTCGTCCTCGGGACCGATGCCGTGCACCATGACAAGCTCAGCCATGTGTCTCCTGTCAGTTCCGCGTCCGTGTTGCCCACGTACGCGCCGGCACTCCATCGCCAAGACGAATGGCAGCTGCGGCCAGTTCCTCAACTCATGTGTCCGGGCGACTGGTTACTGGATGTTCCGGTATCGATAATGAGCAGGTGGCAGATGAACGCAAGGCATTGGTGATCGCTTCACACTGGGAAGTCCGCGAGGAGAAGCCCGAGAGCAGGCTGGATCTGCTGGAACCGTGCGCCACCGAGCTCGGGACTCTGCTTCTGGACCCACTGCGCGGCGGGTGCGTGCCGGCATGGGGGGACGGCCTGCTGACCGATCCCGGGACGGTCGACGAGGTGACCGCCGCACTCACCGAGGCCTTCGCCGGAGCCTCGGCGTCCGGAGATTCCCTGGTGGTCGGCTTCGTCGGTCACGGGCATGCCGGCAGGGAAGGCGAATTCCTCTTCCCCGTACGCTCCACCCCGGCCGTCCCCGGCCCGGAGACGGCTTTGCAGCTTCCCCAGGTACTGCGCACGCTGGCGGAGCGTCACGGCGGCGTCCGGGAACTCACCGTCATAGTCGACGCGTGCATGTCGGGCTACGCGGTACTCGCCGGCGCGAGCACCTGGTTCCGGTCCGCCATGCAGACGGGCCGAAGGGTCGAGATCCTCTCGTCGGCGGACGGACGGCCGGCATACGGTCTGCAGTTCTCGGTCGCTCTCAACAGGCTGATCAGACAAGGGGACATCCGGCTGGGCGGGAAGCTGTACACCGGTCCGGTGCGCCGGCTGGTGGATCCGCAGCTGGTGAAGCAGGACCCGCAGTCGGTCTCGTACGACGGCGGCGCAAGTGCCTCCGGCGACCCGTACGGCACCTGGATCGCCCACAACGTCGCGCACAACGCGTCCCTGAGCGTGCTGGCAGGCACGCGTGCCGCCAAGGAACTCGTCCCCGGACTCCAGTACTTCCAGGCCCCTGACGAGCTGACGCGGTTCACCGCGTCGGTCCGCCGGCACCGGGTCGTGGTCGTACTCGGTGCCATGGGTACGGGCAAGACGACGCTCGCCGCCGCGCTGTGCCGCACCGAACTGCTCCCGGAGCAGGGTGCTCCGGCGATCTGCGCGGTCATCCGTCTCTCGGACTCCGCCTGGACCTCCGGCCTCTCCATGACACAGCTCGCCGGTCAGCTGCGCCTGTACCTGCCGGGGTTCCCGGAAGCCGAGAAGGCATACAGGGCGCAGGCGTCCGCGGACGACCAGGGCTCGCTGCGTACCGCCGAGTTCGGTGTCGCCGGCCCGCTCGGCCTGATGGAGCCGCGCGAGCCGGTCCGCGTGATCGTGGACGGACTCGACCAAGTCCATCCCACGAACCGCGTCGGTGTCATGCGCGAGCTGGCCACGCTGAGCGACTCGGCACCCTCGTGGTTCGGCCTGGTGGTCACCAGTCGGGACGGGGTGCGCCTGCCGGACGACTGGCACCGCGAGCCGGTCCTGCCGGCGGCGGGGGAACGGCAGCTCAGCGCCTACCTGACGGCCCACAGTCACTCCGCGGACGCCCGGCGGGAGATTCTGCGTCAGGCGGCCGGGAACTGGGAGATCACCCGCTTGCTCGCGGACTTCGGCCCCCTGGCGCACACCGGCAGCGTGTCGTACGACGAGCTCTACGCGGGGGTGCTCCTGCCGGCCCGGGACGCGGCGCCGGACGGGCGCAGGGAGTGGGTCGATGCCGTTCTCGCCGTGCTCGCGGCCTCCGGGCTCGGCGCCGAGCTGCCCCGCGCCCTGCTGGCCCGGGCGGCCGGGGACCTGGGCGGTCCGGCCGACGAGGACACGCTCGGTCAGGTCCTGGACCTGTTGCCGGGCCTGATCGTACGGGCGCACCATCCCGAGGGAACCGAACTCCTCGGAGTGCACCACCAGACCCTGGTCGAGTACCTGTCCGAGATGCTCGACGTGGTTTCCGGCCATCGCGCGCTGTGCCGGGCGTTGGAGATCATGGCTCCCATGGATCAGCACATGCCCGACGACCCGCTGCACGCCTACGCGGAACAAGCCGAGCCGGAGCACCTGTGGCAGGCGGCGCTCCGCGACCCGTCTCGGTACGAGCGGTTGCTTGCCGCCCTGGAGCAGCGCGCCGCTGCCGAGCCCACGGTCAACCGCGACCGGTGGACGGCCTGGGCCCGGCGGCTGGGGGAGCGCCTCGGCGCGGACACCCCGATTCCGCTCCGCGCACGGGAGCGGGCCGCCTACTGGACGGGTAAGGCCGGTTCCTACCGGCGTTCCCGGGAGCTGCACCAGGAGCTGCTGGAGGATCAGCGGCGCGTCCTCGCGGAGGACGCGCCGGACGTGCTGGAGACCCGGCACCGGATCGCGTACGCGACCGGTGAGACCGGCGACTTCCACACGGCGGTGGAGCTGCACCGGGCCGTGCTGGCCGATCAGATGCGTGTCCTGGGCCCTGACGACCGGCGCACCCTGGCCACCCGGCATCACATCGCGTACTGGACCGGCCGGGGCGGGGACATGACGGAGGGGTTGCGGCTGCACGAGGAGTTGCTGGAGGACCAGCAGAGGGTGCTCGGCCCGACGGATCAGGACGTGCTGGAGAGCCGCCACTACATCGCGTACTGGCACGGCGCCCTCGGACGGCCCCTGCAGGCGCTGGCCCTCCATGACGGGCTGCTGCACGACCGTCTGGCCGTGTTCGGGGAGGACCACCCGCAGGTCGTCTTCAGCCGGATGAACATCTGCAAGTTCCTGGGAGAGGCCGGGCGACGGCAGGAGGCCCTCAGCGGCTACCGCGCCCTCCTGCCGGACGTGGAGCGCATCCGCGGCGAGGACCATCCCAACACGCTGCTGGTGCGGCTGAACATTGCCCGCTACACCTGGGAGCTGGGCGACCCGGAGGGCTCGCTGACGCTGCACGCGGCGCTGATCGAGGATCAGCGCCGCGTCAACGGCGCAAATCACCCCACGGTGATGATCTCCCGCTACAACATGGCCATGCTGAAGGCCGAGCTGGGTGATCCGGTCACCGCCCTGGCAGAGCTGGACGCCCTCCACGCGGACCGGCTCGCCCGCTACCGGAATCCCCTCCATGCCGAGGTGATCACGACGTCGTACGGGCGGGCTCTGGTCACCGCGCAGCTCGGGGACGTGGCGGCCGCCATCGAGGCGATGCGCGCGGTACGGGAGGACCGCGCGAGCGTCCTGGGCGAGGAGCACCCGAGCACCCTCGCCGCCGTGTCCGCGCTGAACGATCTGCTGGCCAGGTGAGAGTCCCCGGCTCCGTGGGCGGGGCCGACGCGCACGCCGCACAGGCCAAGAAGGGCGCGGAGTACGGGACCGTATCCGTACTCCGCGCCCTGGCACGGGTGGTGAAGCGAAAAGACAGGGGTCGCGGCGGCGGCGAACGGGCCGGAAGCCCCCGTCTCCTTCAGGTCAGGAGACGGGACACACCGGGCCCACACCACCGCACTGGCATCGCACAGCCGCCGCGACCTCGTCCTGCCCGCGCCGCATGACACCCCTCATCCGGGTACACGGCGCGAGCAGGGTTCAGAGGGAGGCTCAGTCCTCGCGCAGGGCGCGGACGGCCTCCTCCACGCGCTTGCCGTAGTCGGCATCGGCGGCGTGGAAGTGGGCGAGGTTCTTCTCGATCACATCGTCGCGGGTCACCTGGGACAGTCCACCGGCGATGTTGGCGACCAGGCGGCCCTTCTCGTCCTCGGACATCAGCCGGTACAGCTCGCCCGCCTGGAAGAAGTCGTCGTCCTTGGTGTGGGCGGGCGCCTCGTGGGTGCCGGTCCACCCATGGATCGCGAGCGGGGCGGAGAGCGCCGCGTCGGTCTGGGCGGGGCCCGCGTACGAGTTGGGCTCGTAGTTCTTGTCGTGGCGGGCACCGTTGCGCGTGGCGTGCAGCCCGTCGCGGCCGTAGTTGTCGACGACCGCGGTGCGCGGCGCGTTCACCGGGAGGTGGGTGTGGTTGACGCCCAGCCGGTAGCGGTGCGCGTCCGCGTAGGCGAACAGCCGGCCCTGGAGCATCTTGTCCGGGGACGGACCGATGCCGGGCACGAAGTTGTTCGGGGAGAACGCGGCCTGCTCGACCTCGGCGAAGACATTGTCCGGGTTGCGGTCGAGGACCAGCCGGCCCACCCGCTGCAGCGGATAGTCGCTGTGCGGCCACACCTTGGTCAGGTCGAACGGGTTGAAGCGGTAGTCCGCGGCCTCGGCGGCCGGCATGACCTGCACGTACAGCGTCCAGGACGGGTTCACCCCGCGCTCGATGGCCTGCAGCAGGTCCGTCTGGTGCGAGTTGCCGTCCTTGCCCGCGAGCTCGGCGGCCTGCTCGCTGGAGAGGGAGCGCACACCCTGGTTCGTCTTGAAGTGGTACTTGACGAAGAAGGCCTCGCCTTCGGCGTTCGTCCACTGGTAGGTGTGCGAGCCGTAGCCGTTCATGTGGCGGTACGAGGCGGGGATGCCGCGGTCGCCCATCAGCCAGGTGACCTGGTGCGTCGCCTCGGGCGCGTGGGCCCAGAAGTCCCAGACGTTGTCCGGCTCCTGACGGCCCGTGAACGGATCGCGCTTCTGTGAGTGGATGAAGTCGGGGAACTTGACCGGGTCCTTGATGAAGAACACCGGGGTGTTGTTGCCGACGAGGTCGTAATTGCCCTCGTCCGTATAGAACTTGAGGGCGAAGCCACGCGGGTCGCGTACGGCGTCCGCGCCGCCCAGCGAGTCGGCCACGGTCGAGAAGCGGATGAACGTCTCGGTGCGCTTGCCGACCGTGGAGAGGAAGCCGGCTCGGGTGAAGGCCGTGATGTCATCGGTCACTTCGAAGTAGCCGTACGCGCCGGAGCCGCGGGCGTGGACCACGCGCTCCGGTATGCGCTCCCGGTTGAAGCGGGCCAGCTTCTCCAGCAGGTGCTGGTCCTGGAGGAGGATCGGGCCACCGACGCCGGCGGTGGCGGAGTTCTGGTTGTCGGCGACCAGGGCGCCTGACTCGGTCGTAAGCACGCGCTGCGTCATGGTGTCGGGGCGACCTTCCGTACGGGAGCTGCTGAACTGCGACGGCTTGAGGCTCCAGGAGCGTAAATACGCCCCGAACCCGACGTCAACAGTTTGTTGAAATTGGGAGTCTGGTATTCCGGACGGCGCCGACGCCTGGGCGCGACAGG
The DNA here is from genome assembly GCF_043200155.1 of Streptomyces sp. NPDC048473. NCBI lineage: Bacteria > Bacillati > Actinomycetota > Actinomycetes > Kitasatosporales > Streptomycetaceae > Streptomyces > Streptomyces sp. NPDC048473. The sequence goes on along the minus strand of NZ_JBICXE010000012.1, from coordinate 108,728 downwards.
ACAGGTGTCAGCGCCGACGCCATCCGGAAGTCTTGGGAGGCCGAGCCGGGCCGAGCCGAGCCGGGCCGAGCCGAGCCGGGCCGAGCCGAGCCGGGCCGGGCCGAGTCGGGGTGGGCCGGTCAGGCCTGGGCGGGCTGCCCCGACAGGCGCTCGACCGAGCGCAGCAGGGCCGAGTGGTCCAGGCCGCCGTCGCCCTGTGCGCGCAGCGAGGCGACGAGCTGGGCGACCACGGCGCCGACGGGCAGCGCGGCACCGACATTGCGGGCGGCGTCCGTGACGATGCCCATGTCCTTGTGGTGCAGGTCGATCCGGAAGCCCGGCGCGAAGTCCCGCTTCAGGAAGTTGTCCTTCTTACGGGTCAGGACCGTCGAACCGGCCAGTCCGCCGTTGAGCACGTCCAGTGCGGCGGCGAGGTCGACGCCGGACTTCTCCAGGAAGACGACCGCCTCGGCGCACGCCTGGATGTTGACCGCGACGATCAGCTGGTTGGCGGCCTTCACCGTCTGCCCGGAGCCGTGCGGGCCGCACAGCACAATGGTCTTGCCGAGCGCCTGGAGGATCGGCTGCGCCGCGTCGAAGTCGGTCTGCTCGCCGCCGACCATGATCGACAGCACGGCCTCGATCGCACCGGCCTCACCGCCGGACACCGGGGCGTCCAGCACCCGGATGCCCTTCTCCTTCGCGTTCTTCGCGAGGTCCACGGAGGTCTGCGGTGTGATCGATGACATGTCGATCAGCAGCGCGCCGCGCTTCGCGTTCTCCAGGATGCCGTCGGGGCCGTACGCGATGGCCTCGACCTGCGGGGAGGCGGGCACCATCGTGATGACGACATCGGCGTCCCGGACCGCGTCGGCGATCGAGCCCGCGCCCGCACCGCCGGCCGCGACCAGCCGGTCGATCTTCTCCTGCTCCAGGGTGTGACCGGTGACGTCGTACCCGGCCTTGATCAGGTTCTCGGACATGGGGGAGCCCATGATGCCGAGCCCGATCCACGCAACCTTGGGGAGGTTGTTGCTCATGAGGGTGCCTTCCGATAAGCGTGTGTACGAGGGGGAGTTCGCCGCCCTCAGCGGGCGGCCCGCGCGGTGGCCGGGAGCCACTCGAAGGACTCGGCGCTCGGCCGGTCGCCCGGCTTGTACTCCAGGCCGACCCAGCCGTCGTAACCGGCCTTCGTCAGCTCGTCGAGGAGCTGCTCCAGCGGGAGCGAGCCGGTGCCGGGTGCGCCGCGTCCCGGGTTGTCGGCGATCTGGACGTGGCCGGTCTTGTCGGCGTACGCCGTGATGACCCGGCCGAGGTCCTCGCCGTTCATCGACAGGTGGTACAGGTCCAGCAGGAACTTCGCGTTCCCGAGCCCCGTCGCGGCGTTGACCTTGTCGACGATCTCGATCCCGGCCGGTGCGCTCACCAGGGGGTAGCGCGGCGATTCCGGCTTGTTGAGGGTCTCGATCAGCAGCACCGCCCCGATCCGGTCGGCCGCACGGGCGGCGACGACCAGGTTCTCCAGGGCGAGTTCGTCCTGCACGACCGGGTCCACGCCGTCGATGCGGTTGCCGTAGAGCGCGTTGAGCGCCCTGCAGCCGACCGAGGCGGCAAAACCGGCCGCCACCTCGATATTGGCGCGGAAGCGGCCCGACTCCGAGCCGGGCACGGAGAGGGCGCCGCGGTCGGGGCCGGGCAGCTGTCCGGCGTAAAAGTTAAGCCCCACCAACTGGGTGCCTGCGTCATCGAGCGCCTTCTTGAGGGCGTCGAGCTCGGCCTGCGGGGGAGTGGGGGTCTCGATCCACGGCCACCACAGCTCGACCGCGGTGAAGCCGGCCGCGGCGGCGGCCGCGGGGCGCTCCAGGAGCGGGAGTTCCGTGAAGAGGATCGAAAGGTTCACATCGAAGCGCTGGTCCGGATAGCCCATGAGGGTTTCGGCGCTCCTTCCGTATTGCGGAAGTTAGTTTCTACGTAACGGAAGATTGCCCGGAGCTGGGGGAGCTGTCAAGGGGGTGCCCGGAATTCGGGCCGAGTGCCTTCGTGCGGGTTGTGCAAGGTGCAACCGGAATTGCGCCGGTTGCCGATGGGGTGCGGGGCGGGCCAGGGTGGCTGGTGCATTCCGATGCAGCCGACTCGACTCCCCCTCGACACCCGCACTCGACCCCCACACGAGGTGCCTCGCATGAACCACGCCACCAGCCGGCGCGCCGTCCTCGGAGCCCTGTTCGCCGGTGCCGCCCTGTCCGTGGCCCCCGCCCTGCCCGGCTCTCCCCGGCCATCGGGGCCCGCGCCGGACTCCGTGCCCACGGTCGGTTCACGCTCGCGCACCACCCGGCAGCTGCTGCTCGGTACGTACACCTCGGCCGAGGGCGGCGGTAAGGGAATAGGCACGGCCTCGTACGACTCCACCACCGGCGCGATCTCCGCCGGCCCCGTGATCGCCGGCGTCGACAACCCCTCGTACCTGGCCATGCACCCCTCGGGCGCCACCGTCTACGCGGTCGACGAGCAGGACCGGGGCGGGGTGACGGCCGTCGCCCTGTCCCCGGACGGCAGCCACCGGGTGCTGGGGACCCGCAGCACGGGCGGGGCGGGGCCCACCCACCTCTCCGTCCACCCCACGGGAAGGTGGCTGCTCACCGCGAACTACACCTCCGGCAGCGTCGCGGTGCACCCCATCCGGGACGACGGCTCGCTGGGGGAGCGCACGGATCTGGTCGCCCACACCGCACCGCCGCCCGGCCCCGGCCAGGACGGGCCGCACGCCCACCAGATCATCACCACCCCCGACGGCAACCACATCCTCGCCGTGGACCTGGGCAACGACGCCGTGTACACATACCGGCTCGACGAGAACCGCGGCTCGCTCGACCAGGTGTCGTACGCGGCCCTGCGCCCCGGGGCCGGACCACGGCACATCACATTTCACCCGGGCGGCCGCTTCGCCTACCTGGCCTGCGAGGTCGACAACACCGCGGTCGTCTGCGGTTACGACCCGGCCACCGGCACCCTCTCCCCGGGCGCCCCGCAGCCCACCGGCACCGGCGCCGGCACCAGCTATCCCGCACAGTTCCTGGTCACCGGCGACGGTCGCTTCGCCTACCTCGCCAACCGGGGCCACAACAGCCTGACGCGATACGCCGTCGAGGACGACGGGGCCGTACTGCGGCTGCTCGACACCGTGCCCGTCGGCGGCGATTTCCCCCGGCAGATCGCCTTCTCGCCGGACGGGAAGCTGCTCTTCGCGGCCAACCAGAGGTCGAGCACGGTGACGGCCTTCCGGGTCGACGCCCGGAGCGGCGCCCTGACCCTCACCGGTGACGCCTTCCCCGCCCCGGTGGCCGTCTGCGTGCTCCCGTACCGGAGCGCGAGCCCGGTCGGCGATCAGGGCGAAACCATCACCCGACGGCCCCGGCGCCCGTCCGTTAGGGTCGGGCCCGAGCCGCGGGTTCACACAGACGTGGCGAACGCATGAGGGAGGCATAGTGCGCTTGAGAGTGGAGTTCACCACCGAGCCCTTCGATCTCGACGAGGCGCCCGCCCACGCGGTCGTGGCCCGCGAGGTCATCCAGACGGCCGACCTGGACGCCGTGGACGTCGGCCCTTTCGGCAATACGGCGGAGGGCGGCGCCGACGAGGTGCTCAGCGCGGTGGACTCCCTGCTGCGCAGAGCCCTGGCATCGGGTGCCACCCGGGTGTCGCTCCAGGTCAACGTCATCGGGGAGGGCTCGAAGTGACCGAACCGGCGGACCACCCCCTCGTTGCCGCGGTCAAGCCGCTCGTCGACGCCATGGGCGCCGAGCTGCTCGGGCCAGAGCAGGCGCAGGCCGACGACGTCGTGCTGGCCTGGGAGGGCGAGGACGTCATAGCCGTCCGGCTGCCCCAGCTCTCGGAATCGCTCGACCACATCCTGGCCGCCATGGAGCGCCGGCACGGCATGCCGCTCGCCGAGCTGGACCGCAAGGCCAAGCAGTCGGTGGTGCGGACCCTGGAGGCACGCGGCGCCTTCTCCGTACGGCACGGTGTGGAGACGGTGGCGGGCGCGCTGGGGGTCAGCCGCTTCACTGTCTACAACTACCTGAACAGGGAAAATGCCGCCAAAGGCGAGTAGTTGAGCCGTAGGTGAGCGAAGGCCGTGGAAGGCCACGGAAGGCCGTCGTCCGGAGCATCGGGCGACGGCTTTTTACCTTCGCGTAATTTCAACAAAGTGTTGACGTGGTGTTGTGGAGGGCGTTAGCTATCCGCAGCCCGACCGACGCGACGCGAAGAAACGCACAGCGAAAACAGCCACGGAGGCTCCCGTGACTTCGAGCTCCACACCGGGCCTCACCCGGTTCAACACCCTGGCGGACGACGAGGCCACCACCGCGTTGCACGAGGTGTGTGCCAGTGCGGCATGGGGAAGAGCGATCCTCTCCCGACGCCCGTACGCCACCGCAGAAGCCCTTCTCCTGGCCAGTGACGCCGCCACGGCCGCGCTGACCCCGGATGATCTGGCCGACGCGATGGCCGGTCACCCGCCGATCGGCCGCCCGAAGCCCGGAGACCCGACCTCCTCCCGCGAACAGCGGGGGATGGCCGGCGCCACCGAGGAACTCAGGGCCGAGATGCTCGAACTGAACCTGGCCTACCAGGAGCGGTTCGGACATGTCTTCCTGATCTGCGCCACCGGAGCCACCGGTGAGCAGATGCGCGACGCGGTGAAGTCCCGGATCGGGAACTCGCCCGAGCAGGAGCGCGGACACGTGCGCACCGAACTCGGGAAGATCAACCGAATCCGGCTGACCCGTCTCGTAGAAGAGGACAAGGACTGATGAGCACCGAAACCACCGCATCGGTGTCCACGCACATCCTGGACACCAGCGTCGGACGCCCCGCCGAGGGCGTCGCCATCTCGCTCGCGGCCCGCTCGGGCCCCGAAGCCGCGTGGGTGGCGCTCGGCGGCTCCACGACCGACGCGGACGGGCGATGCAAGGACCTGCCGGCCCTGCCGGAAGGCACAACTCACGTACGACTCGACTTCGAGGTCGAGACGTACTTCTCCAAGAAGCAAGCCGAGGCGCAGCAGGACGCCCCCCGCGTAAGGGACAGCGGTGCGTTCTTCCCGGAGGTGGCGATCACTTTCGCCGTCGAGCCGGGCGAGCACTATCACGTACCGCTGCTGCTCAACCCGTTCGGCTACTCCGTTTACCGAGGGAGCTAGCACCGACATGACCGCCGATTCCCACCGCCCCCGCCCTGTGATCCTCGGCCAGAACCAGTACGGCAAAGCAGAGAACCGCGTCGTCAGGATCACGCGGGACGGCGACACCCACCACATCAAGGACCTGAACGTCTCGATCGCCCTCTCCGGCGACATGGACGACGTCCACTACTCCGGCTCCAACGCCAACGTCCTGCCGACGGACACCACCAAGAACACGGTGTTCGCGTTCGCCAAGGAGTACGGCATCGAGTCCGCCGAGCAGTTCGGCATCCATCTCGCCCGCCACTTCGTGACGTCGCAGGAGCCGATCAAGGTCGCGCGCATCCGGATCCAGGAGTACTCCTGGGAGCGCATCGCGACCTCGGACAACAACTCCAGGTTCATCGGCTCGGACGAGGTCAACCACTCCTTCGCCCGCAAGGGCCAGGAGCTGCGCACTACGCAGATCACCTTCGACGGTGAGAAGTGGGAGATCATCTCCGGCCTCAAGGACCTCACGGTCATGAACTCCACCAACTCGGAGTTCTGGGGCTACGTCAAGGACAAGTACACGACGCTCAAGGAAGCGTACGACCGCATCCTGTGCACCGACGTCGCCGCCGCCTGGCGCTACAACTGGACCAGCGACGCCGACCGGATGCCCAACTGGGAGAAGTCGTACGAGCAGGCCAAGAAGCACATCCTGCAGGCCTTCGCCGAAACGTACTCCCTCTCGCTGCAGCAGACCCTGTACCAGATGGGTTCGCGGGTGATCAACAGCCGCAGCGAGATCGACGAGATCCGCTTCTCACTGCCGAACAACCACCACTTCCTGGTGGACCTGGAGCCGTTCGGGCTCAAGAACGACAACGAGGTCTACTTCGCGGCGGACCGCCCGTACGGCCTGATCGAGGCCACTGTGCTGCGGGACGGAATCGAGCCGCAGATCCCGGTCGACATGACCAACCTCTGACGCGGCGCCGATCCGGTCCCCGCCCGCACACAGCCGGGCGGGGGCCGGCCGGACCGGAGGGAACTCCCATGACACAGCCTGCACTTGGGCCGGCAGAAGCAGAACGCCCGTGTCCCACCCCGCCTCAGACCTCGGTCCACCCGGTGGACGAAAAGCTCCGTCCCTCGCGGCTGGTCCCCGCCGCACTCCAGCACATCGCCGCCATGTACGCGGGTGTCGTCACTCCTCCGCTCATCATCGGCCAGACCGTCGGCCTCGACCCGGCGGGCATGACCCGGCTGATCGCGGCGAGCCTCCTGATCGCCGGATGCGCCACCATCCTGCAGACCCTCGGCATCGGCGGCTTCGCCGGGAACCGGCTGCCGTTCGTCAACGCCTCGTCCTCCGCCGGAATCGCCCCGATGCTCGCCATCGCCGAGACCACCGCGCCCGGTCACCAACTCCCTGCGATCTACGGGGCGGTGCTCGTCGCCGGCGTCTTCTGCCTGGCCGTCGGACCGTTCTTCGGACGGCTGCTCCGCTTCTTCCCGCCGTTGGTCACCGGCGTCGTCATCACCCTCATCGGCGTCACCCTGATGCCCGTCCCGGTCTCCTGGGCGCAGGGCGGCGACAAGAGCGCCGCCGACTTCGGCGCGATGAAGTACCTTGCGCTGGCCGCCTTCACGCTCGTCGTCATTCTGCTGATCCAGCGGTTCGGACGCGGTTTCCTCAAGCAAGTCGCCCTGCTGATGGGTCTGTTGATCGGCACCCTGGCCGCGATCCCGTTCAAACTCGCCGACTTCTCCGCGCTGAAGTCCGCACCGGTCGCCGCCCTGCCCACCCCCTTCGCCTTCGGTGCCCCCGAGTTCCGGCCCGCCGCGATCCTCTCGCTCTGCATCGTCATGCTCGTCCTGATGACCGAATCCTCCGCCGGAATGCTGGCGCTCGGCGAGATCTGCGACCGGCGCACCGACGGCCGGACCATCACCCGCGGACTGCGCACCGACGGCATCGCCACCCTGCTCGGCCCGGTCTTCGGCGGCTTCCCGACGAGCGCCTTCGCGCAGAACGTCGGCGTGGTGTCACTGACGAAGGTACGCAGCCGCTACGTCGTCGCGGCCGCGGGCGGCGCGCTGCTGGTCCTGGGCGCCTTCCCGGTGCTCGGCGCGGTCGTCTCACTCGTGCCGATGCCTGTGCTCGGCGGCGCCGGCATCGTCCTGTTCGGCTCGATCGCGGTGAGCGGCATCCGTACGCTCTCCGAGGCCGGACTCGACGACAGCTCCAACATCATCCTGGTCGCCGTGGCGCTCGGCGCGGGCATCATCCCGCTCGCCGCGCCCGGCTTCTACGCGGGATTCCCGTCCTGGGCCCAGACCGTCCTGGGCTCCGGCATCAGCGCCGGAGCGCTCGTCGCGGTCCTGCTCAATCTGTTCTTCCACCATCTCGGCACCCACAGCCGCCCGGCTGTGGCACTCAAATCCTCCTAGGGTCCTGCCGTGCCCACATCGCCGGAAAGAAAAGGAAGCGCCATGGCAGCATCGGCAGCCCCTGAGCACGTGGAACGCATCGTCATCGAGAACTGTTCGATCGCGACCGTCGACGCCGACGACACCGAGTACGCCTCGGGCCATGTCGTCGTCGCGGGCAACCGCATCGAATCCGTCGGCGCGGGCCGGGCACCCGAGGGCCTGGAGAACGTCGTACGCCGCATCGACGGCACCGGGCATCTGGTCACCCCCGGCCTGATCAACACGCACCACCACTTCTACCAGTGGATCACCCGCGGACTCGCCACCGACCACAACCTGTTCGACTGGCTGGTCGCGCTGTACCCGACGTGGGCGCGCATCGACGAACCGATGGTCCGCGCCGCCGCGCAGGGTTCGCTCGCCATGATGGCCCGCGGCGGCGTCACCACCGCCATGGACCACCACTACGTCTACCCGCAGGGGGCCGGCGATCTGTCCGGTGCCATCATCGGGGCCGCCCGTGACATGGGCGTACGGTTCACTCTCGCCCGCGGCTCCATGGACCGCAGCGTGAAGGACGGTGGGCTGCCGCCGGACTTCGCCGTGGAGACCCTCGACGGTGCGCTGGCCGGCACCGAGGCGACCATCGACGCACACCACGACGCCTCGTTCGACTCGATGACCCAGATCGCCGCCGCACCCTGCTCCCCGTTCTCCATCTCCACCGAACTGCTGCGACAGGGTGCCGAGTTGGCCCGGCGCAAGGGAGTGCGCATGCACACCCATGGTTCGGAGACCGTGGAGGAGGAGAAGTTCTGCCACGAACTGTTCGGGATGGGTCCGACCGACTACTTCGAGTCGACCGGCTGGCTCGGCGACGACGTATGGATGGCGCACTGCGTCCATATGAACGACTCCGACATCGCCGCCTTCGCCCGCACCGGAACGGGCGTCGCGCACTGCCCCTCGTCCAACGCCCGGCTCGCCGCGGGCATCGCCCGGGTGCCCGACATGCTCGCCGCGGGTGTCCCGGTCGGCCTCGGCGTCGACGGCACCGCCTCCAACGAGTCCGGCGAACTCCACACCGAACTGCGCAACGCCCTCCTCATCAACCGCCTCGGCGCCCACCGCGAAAAGGCCCTGAACGCCCGTCAGGCCCTGCGCCTGGGAACGTACGGCGGCGCCCAGGTACTCGGCCGCGCCGACCAGATCGGATCCCTGGAGCCCGGCAAGCTCGCCGACCTGGTGCTCTGGAAGCTGGACACCCTCGCCCACGCCTCCATCGCCGACCCGGTGACCGCACTCGTCTTCGGCGCCGCGGCCCCGGTCACCCTTTCCCTCGTCGACGGCAAGCCGGTCGTCGAGGGCAACCACCTGATCACCGCGGACGAGGACGCCATCGCCCGCGCCACTCGCGACGAGGCCCGCCGCCTCGCGCAGATCGCCGCCGGAGCCTGACGCTCCGGGGCACCCCCCGATACCGGCCGGCCGAGGGGGACGGCCCTCGGCCGGCCGCCGTGGACCCGAGCGGGGTCCACGGCAGCCGGTGCAGGGGGCGGGTACGTGTACGTACGCGCCCCCCGTACCGGTGAAGAAAGCTGCCCGCACCAGCTGCATGACCTGCTCCACCTGCACCAACGCACCACTTGCACCACCTCCCTGACACCCACGTCGCCGCAGACGTGTACCCGACCGGAGGAACCGCCGTGGCAGCTACGCCCAGGTTTCGCAACGACGCAGTCGCAGCACCCGATGCCCACCCCCACCCCGACCCCGGCCGCCCCGCCCCCGATTCGGCCTCGGCAGACCGGAAACACCCGGTCGACGAAACACTCCCCCCGCTGAAGATGTTCACCAGCGGCCTCCAGCACGTGGCCGCGATGTACGCAGGTGTGGTGGCCCCGCCGATGATCGTGGGACCGGCCGTGGGCCTCGCCCCCAAGGAGACCGCCTTCCTGATGGGGGCGAGCCTCTTCACCGCGGGCCTGGCCACCCTGCTCCAGACCCTCGGCTTCTGGCGCATCGGCGCCCGGCTGCCGTTCGTCAACGGCGTCTCGTTCGCCGGAGTCACCCCGATGGTGGCGATAGGAAAGGACCGCGGACACGACGGCATCGCCGTCATCTTCGGCGCGATCATCGTCGCCGGCCTGCTCGGCTTCCTGCTCGCCCCCTACTTCTGCAAACTCGTCCGCTTCTTCCCGCCGGTCGTCACCGGCACCGTGATCACGCTGATCGGAGTCTCGCTGCTGCCGGTCGCCTTCAACTGGTCCCAGGGCGGCAACGCCACGGCCGACGACTACGGCTCGACGACCAACATCACCATGGCCGCGGTCACGCTGGTGATCGTCCTCGCCCTGCGCAAACTGCTGCGCGGCTTCCTCCAGCAGATCGCCATCCTGCTCGGACTGGTCGTCGGCACACTGATCGCGATCCCGGTCGGCATCACCGACTTCGGCGTCATCAAGGACGCCGACCTGGTCGGCTTCCCGACGCCGTTCCACTTCGGCGCCCCGCAGTTCGAGGTCGCCGCGATCGTCTCCATGTGCATCGTGATGCTGGTCTGTATGACCGAGTCCACCGCGGACATGCTGGCTCTCGGCAGGATCGTCGGCCGTCCGGCGGACGAGCGGACCATCGAGGGCGGCCTGCGCGCCGACACCCTGGGCAGTGCCATCAGCCCGCTCTTCAACGGTTTCATGTGCAGCGCCTTCGCCCAGAACATCGGGCTGGTCGCGATGACCAAGGTCCGCAGCCGCTTCGTGGTGGCGGCGGGCGGCGGCATCCTGATCGTGCTCGGGCTGGTCCCCGTAGCCGCATCCGTCATCGCGCTCGTTCCGCTGCCCGTACTCGGTGGCGCAGGCATTGTGCTCTTCGGTTCGGTCGCCGCGAGCGGCATCCAGACGCTGGCGACCGCCGCGCTGGAGAAGGGCGAGAACGCGCTGATCGTGGCAGCGGCCGTGGGCATCGGCCTCATCCCGATCGCCGCACCGGACTTCTACCACGCGTTCCCGAAGCATGCGCTCGTCGTGCTCGACTCCGGGATCTCGACCGGGTGCGTCGTGGCGATCGTGCTCAACCTGGCCTTCAACCACCTCGGCAGGAAGCCGGATTCGGATCCTTCGCCGCAGGAGCAGAGCCCGGCGGCCGCGGCCCCGGCGGCCGTGCACTGACCGAACCCGGCCTTGGCGGATACGGCGCTGTGTCCGGTACGGCTGTGTGTCCGGAACGGCGCTGTGGCGCGTACGGAGAACCCGACGGGTGCTGCCGTACGCGCCACAGCCGTGACCCGGGGTGCGTCAGCCGATGTGGTAGCTGTCGCCGTACACCTTCCAGTCGAGCGGCGGATCCAGATTCAGATTGCCCTTCTTCAGGAAGACCCGCTGGGCGGTGTCCACCCGGCTGGTGTCCGAGTGGGCCTCCTCCTGCTGCATCGCCCAGACCCGGGCGTCCAGGAAGGCGTTGAGATACGTGACCTCGTTGCCGCCCTGGGCCGGCGGCTTCGCCTTCGCGAGCGCCCGCTTGCGGATGGAGCTGAAGCTGGTGCTGTCGCCGCCGTCGCCGTGCATGACGATGGCGTCGTAGTACGCGAACTGGCCCAGCGTGCCGATGCCGTCGGCCTTGCCCTGGCTGACCGCCGGGTTGAAGTACACCCGGTCGCGCTCGTCGTTCTGCGCCTGCTTGAACGCCGAGTCGGACGCGGCGGTCGCCCAGTCCTTGGTGAAGTTCGGGTCGAGACCGCTGTGCGAGTCGGTGCCGTCGACCTTCCGCAGTGCGGGGAGGTACTTCGCGAGGATGTTGCCCGGCTTGCGCTGGGTGTACAGCTCGACGAGGTCGAGCATGTCGCCGGTGCCGGAACAGAAGCCGATGATGCCCGCGGTGTAGCCGCGGCCGTCGTCGATGTCCTCGATGTACTTGTACTGCGCCTTCCAGTTGAGGGAGGAGTTCTCCGCGCTGGAGACCAGTTGCATGGCGATTTCCTTCTTCGCCGGATCGTCGAGTCCGGTCGCGGCGGCGGCCTGCTGAACCACCGCCGTCTGCTGATGTACCGCCGGGTGCGTGGGGGAACCGGCGTAGGCGGTGACGGGTATCGCCGTGAGGGTCAATCCGACCGCGATGACCGCGATGCGCACGGAGCGGGTGTTGCGACGTGCGGTGCGCTTATGGGGAGCGTGCACCAGTCCTCCAAAGGGAGTTCGTCGTTCGTCGGTCTGTTAGGAAGCTTTCCTATCAGAATGGAGCGAGTTCCGTACACCCCTTCGACGCAAGGGAGTTGGGGACGTGCCCCGGAACGCAGGAAGGCCCCGCACCGCGCGGAAGGCGCGGTGCGGGGCCGAGGCGTGCCGGCCTCAGCAGTCGAGATACGCCACGTGGATCCAGACGCCAGTGGGGCCGCCCCACAGGTCGCCCATGATCCAGTTGCCCTGCTTGCCGCGGTAGTTGAGGTTCTGGCCCCGGTTGACCTGACCCAGGACCGGGTAGTCGTTGCCCGGTCCGCCGCGGAAGTTCACCCCGTTGTCGTTGACGGTGCAGACCGCGGCCGGCGCCTTCGCGGCCTGCACGGCCGCGGGGCTCTGCACGGCTTGGGCGGCGGGGCTGAGGGCCAGCCCGAGACCGGCGGCCAGGACCGTCGCAGCCAGCATCATCTTCTTCATCATGCGGATCTCTCCTCCGTTTTCCGGCCCACATCCGCGTGTGCCGTTCGTCAGCCTCAACGGAGCGGCCGACCGTCGGGTCACGGGTCCGGGTCCCCCTTCGTGCAGGAGTGAAAGCGCAGGTCATATGGCGTGTGCACCGGCGTACGCAGTCAGTGGGGCGGACGCTTCCCGCGCCCGTCGATCATGGGTTTAGCGGGCGTCGATCCGGTAACTGTCGCCGTACACCCGCCAGCGCAGCGGTGGCTCCAGCCCGAACCTGCCCTCGCTCACGAACACCCGCTGGGCCGTCTCGATCCGGCTGGTGTCGGAGTGCGAGGGCTCCTTACGGATCGCTGCGACGCGAGCGTCGAGGAAGGCGTTCAGATAGGCCGCCTCGTCCCCGCCGCGCGCCGGGGGAGCGGCCGCGGCGATCGCCTCGCGGCGGATCGTACGGAAGCCGACCGTGCCGTCCGTGTCGCCGTACCCGTGCATCACATAGGCGTCGTAGTAGATGAACTGCCCCAGGGCGCCGAGTCCGTCCGCCTCGGCCCGGGCGACCGCCGGGTCGAAGTACGACCGGTCGCGCTCGGCGTCCTGCGCCGACCGGAAGACGGGGTCGGCGGCCGCCTCGGCCCACGCCTCGGTGAACGGCCGGCCGAGGCCGTCGTGCGCATCGCTGCCCCGTACGGCGCGCAGGGCGGGGAGGAACCGTTCCAGCGGATTGCCGGGACGCGCCGCCGCGTACCGCTCGACGACCTTCAGCATGTCGCCGGTGCCGGAACAGAAGCCGATGATGCCCGCGGTGTAGCCGCGGCCGTCGCCGATGTCCTCGATGTACTTGTACTGCGCCTTCCAGTTGAGGGAGGAGTTCTCGGCGCTGGAGACCAGTTGCATGGCGATCTCCTTCTTCGCCGGATCGCCGAGCCCGGCTCCGGGTCCGCCCCCGGCGGACCCGGCCGCCGAGCATCCGGAGAGTGCGGAGACGGCCATGACGGCAGTGGCGACAGCGATGAGCAGCGGGCGGGGAACGAAGTTCACCCCTCAACCCTGCCAGGCCGCGGGGAGCCAGGGGTGAAAGGTCTTCGCTCATTCGCCTGTAGCGTCATGGGTATGGAAGATCAGTCTGTTGTGGATGTCGGCGATGTACGGCTGGCGTATCGGACCTGGGGCGACCCCTTCGGCTCGCCCGTGGTCCTGCTGCATGGCCTCGGCGGCTCCGCCGCGAGCTGGGAGGCGGCCGGGAGTCTGCTCGGCGAAGAGTGGCGGGTGTACGCCATCGATCTGCGTGGTCACGGCGAGAGCGACTGGCCGGACGAGTACTCCGTCGAGCTGATGCGGGACGACGTCCTCGGCTTCCTCGACGAGTGCGAGCTCGACCGGGTGGGCCTGGTCGGCCACTCGATGGGCGGTGTCGTCGCCCATCTGCTCGCCCAGGAGCACGCGGACCGGGTGGAGCGGCTGGTGCTGGTGGAGACCCCGCCGCCGTTCCCGAGCGAGCTGAAGCCGGCCGCCGAGCCGGCAGGGCCGGTGGACTACGACTGGGCCGTCGTCGCTCCGATCCGGGCCGAGTTGGCCGACCCCGACCCCGAGTGGGCGGCCGGCCTCGGTGAGATCGTCGCGCCGACGCTGATGATCGCCGGCGGTCCGGAGTCCACCATGCCCCAGGGGCGCCTGCAGGACATGGCCTCGCTGATCCCGGACTGCCGGCTGATCACGATCGGGGGCGGTCACCGGGTGCATGAGATCCACGCCGACCAGGTCGCCCAGCAGATCACGGAATTCTTCACCAGCTGAAGGGCCTGCGGCTGTCGGCCCACGGCCCGGCCCGGCAACCGCGCAATGTCCGGCATGGCCGGGGCGTTGTCAGTGCCGGGTGCCATGATCCGTTCCATGGAACTCGCACTGTTCTTCGCCGATGTCGACGCCCAGCCGTGGGCCGGACTGCAGCATGCCTACGGAAGCGCCGCCGACGTGCCCGACTGCCTGCGGGCACTGGCGGGGCACGACGAGGATGCGGCGTCCGAGGCGATCTCCGAGCTGTACGGCAGCATCCTGCACCAGGGCTCGGTCTACGAGGCCACGGCCCGCGCCGTGCCGTACATCGCACAGCTCGCCGGGGCCGGGTACCGCACGGAGGACCTGCTGGTTCTGCTCGGCGGGATAGCGGAGGGCGGCGAGGACCATGGCGACACGGACGAAGCCGCCTGCCGGTCGGCCGTCGTCGGCCAGCTTCCCCTGATTCTTGCGTCGGCCGACGCCGAGGAGTCCGGGCTGCGGCGGGCCGCGGTGTGGGCCGCCGCGATGACCGGGGCGGCAGGCCAGGTGCTGCCGGTGCTCCAGCTGCGCCGGAAGGCGGAGACGGATCCCCTCGTGCGGGCCGAACTCCTCGGGGCCATGGCGCATCTGGATCCGTCGGGAACAGCCGCTGCGGCAACCGAAGCCATGGGTGAGGGCGAGCCCGGCGAGGTCAGGATCGCGGCAGTGCTGGCCTGTGTGGACGCCGGACTGCCGTGGGGCCCCGCGCACCACGAGGCGATGCTGTCGCTCCTCCCCGCGTACGAGCTCGTCCGGGACCGGCTCGACCTGGAGCGGAACGAACCGCTGCAGTATGTCGTCGAAGCACTGCTGCTCCGCGACACCGACGAGGATCGCGAAGCGGCGTACACCCTGCTCGATGCCGCACTGCGCAGTGCGGTGCCCGAAGCGCGTACGGAGGCGTTGTGGGCGGCCGAGACCGCCTGTCAGCTTTCGCGCAGCGCGCCGGAACGGCTGGTCGCCCCCGTGGAGGCGCTGGCCGCCGACCCGGCCTCCGTACCAGCGGCGTACTCGCTCCTCAAGAAGCTGGGCACACATGCCGTGGCTGCTGCTCCGGTGCTGGCCCGGCTCGCCGCAGGACCGGGTGATCCGGCGGACCGGGCCCTGGAAGCACTCGTCGCCGTGGACCCGGACCGGGCCGCGCCCCTCCTGGCCCGTGACCTGGCGCAGCGCCCGCGTGCGCTCGGTGCGGCGTGCGGTTTCCTGATCGGAGGGACGGCCGACACCTCGTTTCCGTACGACTCCGCGCTGCTGGACGCGATCCGTACCCGACTGGGCGCGGACGACCTGGACGGCAACGAGCCCATCCGGCTCACGTCCCTGCTCGGTGCCTGGGGGAGCCGGGCGTCCGCCGCCCTGCCCGAACTGCGATCCGCGCTGCAGAGATTCCCGAAGGTGGTGCCGAAGGCGCTGGCCTCGGTCTGCCCACCGGAACACCGCGCGGCGACGGCGGAACTCCTGGCCACCGCGGCCCGCTCCGGGCCGGAGGACGGCCGGCTCGCTGCGGCAAAGGCGGTGCGCCAGCTGACCGGGGAGACCGGCCCCCTGCTGGCGGCGGTTGCCGCCCAGCTCGCCCGTGGCGGCCATGGCGTACGGGAGGCCGCGGGACTCGCCGCCGAGCTGGGTACGGAGGCGGCCGGTCTGGTGCCGGCTCTGCGGGCCGCGCTCAGCGCGCCCGAGGAGGACCGCAACGTCCCGCAGCTGGACGGCGACGTCGAGATCGCCGCAGCCCTGTGGCGGATCACCGGTGACGCGGAAGAGGCGTTGCCGGTACTGGCCGGTGTGTTCGCCGAGGTCGAACCGGTGTGGATGCGCTGGACGTTCACCCGTGCCGCACGGGCGGCGGCCCGCATCGGCGACGCGGCCCGGCCGCTGATCCCCGCGCTGGAGGGCTTGCTGACGGACCGGCTGCAGACCCCGGCCGCGGTGCTCGCCCTGCATGCGATCGCACCCGAATCCGTCGACGGCCCCCGTCTGGCCGGTCTGGTCCTGGACTCCGCCGAGGAGGATGCCGACGCCGTGACCGCGCTGGAAGCGCTCGTCGCCCTCGGCCCCACCGCCCTCACCGATGACCATCGCCGCCGCCTGACGGCCCTTGCCGAGCGGGACCTCCGGGTGACGGCCTCGGGCCTGGAAACGGGGATGGCCCCGGCCGACGAACGACTGCGCGAGCAGGCATGTGAGGCGGCGCGCATGCTGAGCTGACCCGGGCCGTCGGTCCGGCCACGGGCCGTCCCGGCCCAGGTCCTGGGGCTGCTCCGGTTCGCCCCGGCCCACCGGCCTCGGCTGCCTGTCGCTCAGTCGCCCGGCTGCCAGTCCGGGCGGCGGCCGCTCATGGCGACGGCCCGGTCGACCAGGGGGGCGTCGGCCGGGACCGGAACCGGCGGACCGAAGATGCGCTCGGACCGGGGGACGGTGTCGCTGGGGGTCAGCATGGCCAGCGAGACGCGCAGGCTCGCCTCGTCCGCCTCGTACTTCTGGCCGGTCGACCGGGCCAGGTCCCAGCCGTGGATCACCAGCTCGTCCAGCACGATGACCGCGGCCACCTCGCCCGGCAGATCCACGCCGCCGGCCCTGGTCATCCCCTGCCGGGCGGCGGGGTCGCGCCAGGCCGTCACGAGCTCGTCCAGCAGCGGCGGCAGCATTTCGCGCCAGTCGTCGGCGAGTACCGGAAGTGCGGCGTCCGGGGCAGTGTCGGTCGTCGGCCCGAAGTCCTTGCGCGCCGCGTCGCGGAAGGCCGTGGCCAGCCCGACCACGTGGGCGAGCAGCTCTCGAACCGTGTAGTCGGGACAGGGCGTCGGGCCGGCCAGCTGCTGTGCGTCGATACCGTCGAGCAGGCCGGCGATCTGCCGGGCCGCAGGCTCAAGATCGATCGTGGGAATCGTGGGTGTTGTCTCCGTGTGCGTGTCCATACAGTGCAGACCGCTCCGGCGCCCGGAACTCATCGCACGACGCGTCCCCGGAGCACGATCCGGCTCGGGTGATCCAGCGCGGCAGGGTCCAGGGTCGGGTCGGTGGCGTACGAGACGAGGTCGGCGGGTGCGCCGTCCACGAGCCCCGGCAGACCGAGCCAGGCCCTCGCCGTCCAGGACGCCGCGCCCAGCGCCGCCTCGGCCGGCAGCCCGGCCCGTACCAGCCAGTCCATTTCGCCCGCGACCGTTCCGCACGGGAAAGAGTCCGTTCCCGCCAGCACCGTGACATCCGCCTCATGGGCCGCGCGCACATTGCTGAGCATGGTGTCCCAGCCGGCCAGCCACAGGTCACGGCGCACGCTCGGCTCCCGTGCCCGCATCGCGTCCACTTTCGCGCCGAAGACGCTCAGCGTCGGGACGAACGCCGTGCCCTGCGCGGCCATCCGGTCCAGCAGCGCCGGGTCCAGATGCATACCGTGCTCCAGACTGTCGGCGCCCGCCAGTACGGCATTCCGCGTGCCCTCGGCGGTCTGGCAGTGCACCGCCACCTTGCCGCCGGCCGCGTGCACCGCCTCCACCACCGAGGTCAACAGCGGCAGCGGTACGGCGGGTTCGTCGGCGCGCCAGTCACCGATGACCTTGCACCACCCGGAGGACGCGGCCGCCTCCTCCACGGCAGCCCGCGCCAACTCGGCCTCGCTCACGTCCCGTCCGAAGCCGGGGAAGAACCGGCCGGGCGTGGCCAGCCACCGCCCCGCCGATGTCACACGTGGCAGCTCAGGGTCCTTCTCCACCCACGCGGGCATCCGCTGCGAAGTGCCGGGGGTGCGCACCGCAAGCACTCCGGCATCCCGGTGCTCGCCCAACTGCCTGCGCAGCAGCTCCTCGTCGAAGGCGGCGCCCGGCTCCAGCGCCCCGGGATGTGTGTGTACGTCGACGAGTCCGGGCAGCAGCCAGCCGCCGTCGATGATCGTCTCCGCATCCCGGCCCGCGCGCCCGCCCGCCGGCCGGCCGGCGCGGAGCACCTCGCCGTCGATCCAGAACTCGCGCTCCTCGCGCTCCGGCAGCACAACCCCGCGTATGCACAACATCAGCCGACCGTACGTCACATCCGGGACCCCGCCGACGGACCGCCGACGTACGATCGCCTGCGCACACCGGCACATTGCGGAACGTTCCGCTCCACCCTCTTGTCGGCAACCCCCACGCCATGCGATACAGGTCTGGACCATTGCTGCCGGATGGAAGGCACGACCGTGCAACGCCCCCACGCAACCGCCGCGTCGGCCTGCTCCGCCGCCCTGCTCCTCGCCGCGCTCACCGCCTGCGGCTCCACCCCCGAAGCGGACACCCGCAAACCCACGACGCCGGGCCATGTGACAGCACAGGCCGGCAGCGCCACCTCCGTGCATGTCATGTGGGAGCAGGCATCCGACAACAAGGCGGTTACCGGCTACGAGATCTACCGCAAGGGCGAGAAGGTCAAATCCGTCCCGGCGGCCAAGGTGATGATCGACGTCGACGGGCTGACCGCCTCGACCGCCTACACCTTCACCGTCCGGGCCCGCGACGCCGCCGGGAACCTCTCCGCGCCGAGCGCCGCCGCAACCGTCACCACACCCGCCCCGACCCCCGCCGACCACGAGCCGCCGACCCGGCCGGTGAAACTGCGCGGCACCGCGGACGGCAGCCGGGCGGCGAACCTCTCCTGGGGCGGCTCGACGGACGACGTCGGCGTCACCTCGTACGACATCTACCAGGAGGACTCCCGGATCCACAGCGTGCCCGGCACGCAGACCACGGCGCATCTGACCGGACTGCGCCCCGGCACCGTCTACACCTTCACCATCCGCGCCCGCGACGCCGCCGACACCTCCTCGCCGGACAGCAATGCCCTCGATCTCACCACCGCGTCCGCCCCGGGCGCGCCGGCCGGTACCGCCCCCACCGGCCTGCGGATCAGCAACCGTGTCCAGGGCAAGGAGTACGCCATCGACCTGAACTGGCAGCAGCCCGAGACGGGCGGCGAGATCCCGGCGTACCAGCTCTTCATGGACGGCCGGCTGACCACCACGATCGTGTGGGGCTCCACCCCGCCCGCAGGCAGGGCGAGCTACCGGCTCACCGTCAGCGACCCGCGCGGCACCCGCTACTCGATGAAGATCCGCGCCAAGCTGCCGGACGGGAAGTGGGGGGACTTCTCCGCCCCGCGCACGGTCGTCCTCGGCGACTGACCGGCCCACGGACATGTGATCTGCGGGTTCGTGGCGTCGGGGGCGGTGGTGACGTGACCGCCGGGTCGCGACGGCGCCGGCTCAGCCGGTGACGCGAACGGTCTCCACCCACCTCGGGGGCTGCGGGGCGTCCGGGCCGATCAGCGCCGCGACGAGCCGGCACGAGGGGGCCTCGTCCGGCCAGGGCGTGTAGCCGTCGGTGAGGACGACGACGATGTTCGGGCGGTCCCGGGCCGCGAGGGCGGCGTTGATGCCCACCCGCATGTCCGTGCCGCCGCCCCCGCCCAGGGTGATCTGCTCGGCGGCCGTCACCCGGGACACGCTCTGCACATCGGCGTCGCAGGCCAGCACGGTGACACGGTTGCCCCGGATGCCCACCTCCCGCAGCACTCCGGTGACCTCGGCCAGCGCCGAGGCGAGCTCGTCATCACCCATCGACCCCGAGGTGTCGATGACGACGGCGACCCGGGGCAACGGACGGCGCAGGCTGGGCAGGACGACGCCGCGGAGCGCCGCGCTGCGGCGGGACGGGCGACGGTACGTGTAGTCGATCGCCCCGGCGGCCCATGCGGCCGCCTCCCGGACCGCGCCCGCGAGCGCCTGCCGCCAGTCGACCGTGGGCTCCAGGACCTGGTCCGCCCAGCGCTGCCAGCCCGCCGGGAGAGTGCCCCGGCTGCGCCGGTGAGCGCGCATGGCCTCCGCGGTGTGGCGCCGCAGCGCCTGGGCCTCGGCCGGACCGAGACGTGTCGGACCGTCGGCCCCGGTCAGGTCCCAGGGCACCGGTTGTCCATGGGCGCCCGAACCGCAGTTGTGTGGGGGCGGGCCCGGCGGCAGCTCGGGAAGATACACCTCGAAGAGCTGCCCGGCCGGCAGGCCGAAGAGCCGCGGTTCCATCCGGCCGGGCGGCAGGGGCAGCCCGTCGGCGATGAGGTCGTCGTTGATCTCGCAGTCCTGGGCGACGTTCACGCGGTGCGGGTCACGCTGGTCGGCGGCGGGCAGCCGCTCCGCCCGCCCGTGGTGATCACGCAGCAGATGCGCCACCTCGTGCACCCACACCGCCGCGAGCTCCGCCACCGGTGTCGCGTCGACAAAGGCGGGCGACACATAGCAGCGCCAGTGCCGGTCCACGCCCATGGTCGGCACCTCGGTGCTCGCCACCACCGTCAGGGCGTACAGCGCCGAGGCCAGATAGGGCCGGTCGGTCGCCGCCCGGTAGCGGGCGGCGAGCAGCTTCGTCATGTCCAACTGGGGCCGCCCCGGGGCGGTTTCCGGCTCCGGCACCGACGTGCCCGCCTCAGCCGCTCTGTGGCAGTGCGCCGGACAGCTGCAGCAGTTCCACGAAGGCGTCGATGCCCTCCGGCACCGGCCAGTCGGTGTCCCGCATCGTCGCCAGGTCCACTGCCGCCCTGGCTGCCACATCGGGCACACCCGCGTCCACGGCCTTCGCCAGCACCACCCAGCCCGCCTCCCAGCGGCGCCGGGTGAGATCGCCCTGGACGGCCGCGACGACCGCGATGAGGAAGGCCAGCTGCCGGTCGCCGCGCTCGGGCAGGGCGAACGCGGTGGGGTCCGCCAGCACGCGGTCGGGGTCGGGCAGGTCGAGGTTCTCCAGGTAGGACAGCAGCTCGATGCCCGCGCCGTCCCCCACGGCCCCGGTCAGCGCGGCGGCCACCGCCTCCCGCCCGGCACCCGTCGCATACCCGGTGGCGAGCAGCCGCAGTGCCATGTCCCAGGTCCGCGGGGACGGCCAGGCCCGGCCACGGCTCTCCGCATCGGCCGGAATGTGATGGACGAGCCCCGGTCGCGCGGTCAGGAAGCCGGAGACCGCGCCACGGGCCCGCGCCGCCGAGCCCGCAACCCTGGCGGCGTCGACGACGGGGACCGCCACCTCGGGCCACGTACCGGCCATGCCCCGCGCGACGGTGCGCGGATCGTGCGTCCACTGGAGGTGCACGAAACGGTTGGCGAGCGGAGGGCTGAGGTGCCAGCCGTCCGCCGCGCTCGACGGAGGATTCGCCGCCGCCACGATGCGTACGGACTCCGGCAACGTCAGGCTGCCCACCCGCCGTTCGAGAACGACGCGCAGCAGTGCCGCCTGCACGGCCGGGGGAGCGGACGACAACTCGTCGAAGAACAGCAGCCCCTGGCCCGTGCGCGCGAGCCGGACCGCCCAGTCGGGCGGGGCCATCGGTACGCCGGTCACGGCAGGATCGTCACCGACGACCGGCAGCCCGGCGAAGTCGGACGGTTCGTGCACACTGGCGATGACCGTTTCCAGCCCGAGGCCGAGCCCGGCGGCGAGCTGCTCCATGCCGGCCGACTTGCCGATGCCCGGCTCGCCCCAGAGCAGCACCGGCTGATTGGCCGTCACTGCCAGTGCGAGTGCCTCAAGTTGGGGATTGGCGGCGGCTTCGGTCCGCGAGGTCCGCAGTCTGCGATTGAGCTCGTCGGCGGCGTCCAGCGGTCCCGGCACGGCGGCCGGAGACGGGGGTACAGGTGACTGCCCCGGAGTGCTGCGGGCGATGGTGTTCACCCTTCCTCATCCTCTTCCTCTTCGTCGTCCTCCCACTCGTCCCACCAGTCGGCCCCGATGCCCGGATGCTCCTTCTCCACCCGTTCCCTGAGGAAGTCCAGGTCCGTCCGCCGGTACTTGCGGATCAGCTGGTCCAGCGAGAGTTCCATCTGGTCGATCACGTCGATCCGTGCCCCGGCCTCGATCAGCGCCTTCACGAGTTCCGGCGAACCACCGTTGCCGACCGCCGTGCAGAGCGGGGTGCGGTCCCGGTGGTCCCGTGCCTCCAGATCGAGGCCGGCTGCCAGAAGCCGGGGCAACAGGGGCTCGTGGTCGAGCAGGTGCAGCACATGGAGCAGATTGCGCTGCCCGCCGTCCCGTACCCGGGGGTCGACCCCCGCGTCCAGGAGTTCCAGGACCCCCGGTGTGTCCCCGTGCTGGGCGCGCAGAAAGAGTTCCCGCAGCTGCGCCCGCAGGGCCTTGGGCAGCCGGGCCGTGCCGGAGGTGGAGGCGTGTTCCACGGCGAAGCAGCCGGTGACCGCGCCGCCGAAGGCGCGCAGGGCGTTCTCGCGCTGTCGCTCCTGCGGGCTGTGCGGGGAGCCGAGTGTCCCGTCGCGGAAGACGACCGTGTGCCATTCGCCGCGGCACCTGACCCGTACCGGTGCGGGAGGCGTCGGCCCCGGTGGGCCGGCCGCCCTGTCGAGGTCCGGGAAGAGTGCGCCGACGACCAGCGGATGCAGTTCCCCGGGAGACGCCCCGCCGGCCCGCAGCAGGTCGAGGTCCGGCAGCCGGCGCCAGAGCGCCTCGGGCAGGAAGGGCGCGCCCTCGGCCGCCCCCCGGCCGACGAGCCTGATCCGCAGCCGTCCGCGGCCCGTGAACTCCAGCAGGAGGTTGGCCCGCCAGTCCTCACCGATCTGGAAACGCTCCGCCGGACTCTGCTCCGCGAACCGCCGGACCTCCGCCTCCAGTCGGGGAACATCGAGCGCCAGTCCGGACATGATCCCTTCCGGAGTCGCCCGGTACCACGCAGGCGTTTGTGGTGGCGTCGGATCCCATTCGATTCCGGCCGCTGCCAGGGACTCGGGCACCTGGCCGCTCTGGTGCAGCAGCGTCACCCACTCGGCGTGGGCCGACGGATCATCGAACCCCGGATCCGCCATGGGCAGTTCGTCCGCCCCGCGCGGTGTGCCGTCGGCGTGGAAGAACGGCAGCCGGTCCGCGCCACCGACCCGTGCGCGCAGCTCGTCGGTACGGCGTGCGTCCCACAGATGCCGGGAGGTTCGCCAGTCCTCGGTTCCTGCACGGAAGACGCCGGGTGCCGCGTTGCGTCCCCTCGCGCCGAACCGGAGAGAGATCCGCTGCGGTCCGTCGACCATGGGGGGTGTACGGAGATACAGATACGGTGCCGTCGGCCCCGGGCC
This sequence comes from Streptomyces sp. NPDC048473, assembly GCF_043200155.1. Taxonomy (NCBI): domain Bacteria; kingdom Bacillati; phylum Actinomycetota; class Actinomycetes; order Kitasatosporales; family Streptomycetaceae; genus Streptomyces; species Streptomyces sp. NPDC048473. Next base: position 85,615 of record NZ_JBICXE010000012.1, on the reverse strand, counting down.
GTCCGCCGTGCCGCCGTATCCCGCCAGGACCACGGTCCGGTCGGTGGCGAGCGTGGAACGCCCGCCCAGGACCCTCGGCAGATGCCAGCGCACCAGGTCGGGCACCAGATGACGGAGATCGGACCCGAGCGACCCGGCCACGTCCGGACCGTACTGCGCCAAGACCTCAGCCAGGTCAAATGTCACATGGAACCGGGCAGTCGCGCAGACGCCCTCCCAGTCTCCCGCTGCCCGTCGCCCGGCGGACTCCTCGATCATCCACCGGGGCACCGCGTACCGGCGGACCTGCCGTCGGCTCGCCACCTCGTCCGGCGCGAAGTACCCGGCTGCCGCGTCCGGGCTCACCGGTAGACACTCCGGACCGCGCGCAGGTCCGCATGAGTCCCGCAGTCCGGGCGCAGCCGCGCCGCGAAGGACCGCTTCACCTTGCGGGGGAGGCCCGGCCCCAACCCTACGTACTCCAGACGGGAGTCGGCGTCGACGGCCGCGAGCAGGGTCTTCGCACCCCGCCCGGTGAGCCCGGTGTGACACAGCTCCAGCCGCCGCAGCGGACTGCCGCGCAACGCCCCGGCCAGTGCATCGGCCCCGATGTCACCGGTGACATTGGACCGGGCCCCGAGGCTGCGCTCCGAGGGCGGCCGGCCCAGATCGAGCGCCTCGATCCCGCCGAGCGCATCGGCCAGGGCGCGTGCACCGGCGGGCCCGATCCCATTGCCCCCGATACCGAGCCGGACCGGACGGGCGGGGTCGGCCGCGGCCGCGAGCACGGCGGCTCCCGCGTCGCCGAGATGGTTGGCCGGAAGGTACAGCTCCCGCACCCCCGCGTCCCGGATCAGTGCGGCCAGCAGGGGAGCGGACTCGGCGCCGAGCCCATTGCCTCCGAGGAACAGCCGCTCGACGGGCCGGGACCGCTGACTCAGTACGGCAAGCAGTGCCGCGAGGCCGTCGGCCGTGAGCCCGCTGTTCACCAGGTCGAGGGTGCGCAGCACGGTGTTGCGGCGCAGCATCGGAACGAGCGCCCGGACACCGGCGTCACCCAGGGGATTGCGTTTCAGCCACAACGCCCTGACGGTGTCGTCCTCGCTCAGCGCTCCGGCGAGCGCCGTGACCCCGTGGGTTCCGATGCGATTGCAGCCGAGATAGACCGTCTCCAGTCCGTGGCCGCCCCGGCCGAGCGCGTCGGCGACGGCCCGCGCTCCTTCGTCGCCCAGCGAGTTGGTGCCGAGCAGCACATGCACGGCGTGCGGGGAGCGGGCGACTGCGGGCATCACCCGGACCGCACCCGCCGCCCCGAGCCCCTGCTTGCAGAGATCGACCCGTCCGTCCACCCGCAGCGTGCCGAGCGGAAAGGTCTCGTCGGTCTCGACGGGGTGTGCCGATCCCAGCCGCTCCAGCAGCGGATCCAGCAGGGCCGCGTCGGCGAGCGGAATGTCCGGGTGCTCGATCGCGGGACAGCGCACGGGCATCGGCTGCAACATCACTACTCCCCAGGTCCCCCGTCGGCACCCGGCCAGGAGAGGGCGACCGCGTTCTCCGCCCGCTCAGGACGAACCGACGCCATCGACTCTCCTCCACGAAAAAGGCGGCAAGACCGGTCGGATTCGAACCGACGTCCTCCAGCTTGCTGCTAGGGCGCGACGACCTCTGCGCTACAGCCTTGCCGCGAGTGATCATAGGCGCAGCGACATCAAATTCGCACACCAGTGCCTCTGTTGATCCCCGAGATCTCAACTCGCTGTCGGTCGAGGCGGAGTCGCCGGGGCCTCTGGGCGACCGACCGCAAATGGTCTGTACCTATTGACGAGTTGGTCCAGACCATTTAGTTTCCCCTGTGCTCCATGGCGCCAAGGAATCCCGCTCCCCCTCAGGACCGCCTCACGGTCCCTGCCTCAAGGGAGAACCATGTTCGAGCACATGACCTTCATCGGAAGAAGGACGTCGACCGCCCTCGTCGCCGTTCTCGGACTCCTGCTCTCACTGCTGTCCTTACAGACCGCACCCGCACACGCGGCGGGCAAGCTGACGGCCACCTTCACCTCGGCCGACAACGGTTCGTGGTGGAAGGGGACTTATGTCCTGCACAACGACACCGACACCGCCGTCACCGGCTGGAGCCTCGAATTCGACCTGCCGGCCGGGGTCGCGATCGACACCTCCTACAACGGCACCGTCACCCCCCGGGGCAGCCATATCACCGCGGTCAACGCCCACTACAACGGTACGGTCGCCGCGCACAGCACCACCGAGCCGTACAGCTTCTGGTTCGTGGCCACCGGCCCGATCACCGCACCGGCCGGCTGTCGGATCAACGGCGACAAGTGCGACGGCTCCGCGGATGTGCCGCCGGGCGCGCCGAGCGGGCTGAAGCAGACCGATGTCACCACCCGCACCGCTTCGCTGTCCTGGACGGCGGCCACGGCGGGCGACTTCCCCGTGGCGTCGTACGACATCCTGGCCGGCGGAAAGGTGCTCGGCACCGCCACCGCAGCCACCACGGCCACGGTCACCGGGCTGACCCCGGCGACCGCCTACTCCTTCACCGTCCGGGCCAAGGACACCCGCGGCAACACCTCCGCCGAGAGCGCCCCGCTGACCGTCACCACCGTCGACCCGGCCAGTGACACCTCCCCGCCCACCGCACCCGGCTCGCTGCACTCCACGGCGGCCGACTCCTCGTCCGTCACGCTGGCCTGGACCGCCGCGACGGACAACCAGCGGGTCGCCGCGTACGACATCTACCGGGGCGGCCAACTCGCCACCACGGTCTCCGGTACGACGACCACCGCCACCATCGGCGGACTCTCGCCCTCGACCTCGTACACCTTCACCGTCAAGGCCCGTGACGCGGCGGACAACGCCTCCCCGGCCAGTAACGCGCTCACGGTGAAGACCGACGACATCGTCGGCGCGGGCAACTACGCCAAGGTCGGCTACTTCGTCCAGTGGGGCATCTACGGCCGCCAGTACTTCGTCAAGAACATCCAGGACTCCGGCGCCGCCGACAAGCTCGACATCGTCAACTACGTCTTCGCCAACATCGATCCGAACAACCTCACCTGCCTGAACGGCGTCACCAAGGGCACCACCGCCGACCCTCAGGACCCCGAGCAGGGCACCGGCGCCGGCGATGCCGACGCCGACTACGCCCGTCCGTTCAGCGCCGCCCAGTCCGTCGACGGCGTCGCGGACGACGGCTGGGGCAAACTGCGCGGCAACTTCAACCAGTTGAAGAAGCTCAAAAATCGCCACCCGAACCTGAAGATCGTGGTCTCGCTCGGCGGCTGGACGTACTCGAAGTACTTCTCCGACGTGGCGGCCACCGACGCCTCCCGCAAGAAGTTCGTCTCCTCCTGCATCGACATGTACATCAAGGGCAACCTGCCCGAGTACAACGGCGCGGGCGGCCCCGGCACCGCGGCCGGAATCTTCGACGGCTTCGACATCGACTGGGAATGGCCGGGCACCGGCACCGGACACCCCGGCAACCATTACTCACCGAACGACAAGGACAACCTGACGCTGCTGCTCGCCGAGTTCCGTCAGCAGATGGACGCTCTCGGCGGCGGCCACCGCCTCCTCACCGCCTTCACCCCCGCCGACCCGCAGAAGATCGGCGACGGCTGGGACCTGAGCAGGGTCTTCGACTCCCTCGACGTGGCCAACGTCCAGGGATACGACTTCCACGGCTCCGGCAGCGACAACTCCTGGGAACCGAACCGCACCGGCCACCAGGCCAACCTCTACACGGACGACCAGGACCCGTACGACTTCCACTTCAGCGCCGACGCCGCCATCAAGGCCTACACGGACGCGGGCGTCGAACCCCGCAAGCTGACCCTCGGCATCCCCTTCTACGGCCGCGGCTGGCAGAACGTCACCGACGGCGGGACCGCGGGCGAATGGCAGCCCGCAGGAGGCGCGGCCCCCGGCCAGTTCGCGGAGGAGGCCGGCACCCGCGGCTACTCCAACCTCATGGGCGCGTATCCGACGATGACGATCCATCACGACGAACAGTCGGTGTCCACGTACGGCTACACCGGGAACCAGTGGTGGTCCTTCGACGACACCTGGTCCATCGGCAAGAAGACCGGGTACGTGAAGGACAAGGGTCTTCTGGGCGTCATGGTCTGGGAGATGTCGGGGGACACCCCGCAGGGCACGTTGATGAGCGCGCTCGACACCGGGCTGAAGTAGGGCGCCGGTACACCTCCGCCCCCGGCGCTGTGCGTACCGGGGGCGGAGTGCGTGGGCGGGCGACAGGATCAGCGCAGCTGCTCGTACGCCGGCAGCGTCAGGAAGTTCGGCAGCCACAACGGCATCTTCACGGCCCAAGAGCGGGTTTGCGCGCAGAATTTGAGGCCGGAGCAGACCGCGACGCTGATCCTTCCCGGGCACGGCCCGCCGGCCGCCCCGGCACCAGTGCAGTGCTGGCGCCGGCCGCGCCAGGTAGAAGATCAGATCTGTGACCAGGAACTACGCGGGGAGATTGTCCGACGGCCTGCTGGCGGCAGCACCGGGCAATGAGCGTTGACAATCGATGGTCTGCAATGCAAACCGGGACGAACTGGGGCCGCGAACCATCACCGTCCCCTTTATGACGCCGAGGAGGCCTGCTGGGTGTAGTGCGCGGCGCCTGATTGGTGCGTGGAGACTGCGTTGTCTTCTTCGGCCCGGACCAACTGGCGCAGCTTCGCACGCGTAGCGGTGTCGGTGGAATACACGACCGTCCCCACCATGCCACGTGTCAGGAGCACTTTGTACGTGTTGCGGATAAGGCGATCCACATCTGCGTCAGGCGTGGACTTCTTGAAAACGGGATCCTTGGACGCCGTCCGGTCAGTGACCCAGCGATCCTCACGCCATACCAGGTCAGGTCCCAGGATCACACCGCTCCAGTCGTACTCAAATCCTTGAGCGGTGTAGACGCATCCAACCTGTCCGAAGCCGGCCGGGTCGGTTGCCCAGAGCGCGGCCGGAGGTGCACCCGCGACCGCCCTCTCACCGAAGACGTTCCAGGGCCGTTCCCAGTCCCCGATGACGACATCCGCAGGCAGGGGCTGCCCGGGCGGAACCTTCCTGGACCACTTCCAGCAGTAGCCCGCCGATATGCGTGCCCCGAGACCCTGGGCTCGGCGGGCTTCGAGGAACTCCTCCATTTCCCATGGACTGTCCGCGACAATGAGTTGCATCTTGTCGTCCGGGTCCCACCGCACGGGGCCTCCCGGTTCCAGTCCCAACAGACGGACAGTCCATCGCAGATAGGCATCGCTGCCTCCGCACCTGAACTGACTGTCCAGAGGCACCACCTGGCATTGCAGCCCTCTGGCGGCTGCCGCCGCTCTGATCTCTGCAACGGTTCCCATCTCTCCGGGCCGTACAACCTGGTGTTCATCGAGCAGGAAGACCGGCACTCGTGCCGCATCGATGAGTTCTTCGATCTGGGCCTTGCCCGTACGGCCTGCTGCCGGGGTGTAGCGGTTTGCCGAGGTTTGCCTCATGCGATGTGCCTCGTCACAGATCAGCACGTCGAGGCTGTTTCGCTCGGCTGTCATGAAGCTGTTGAAATACTTGAAGAGCTCCTGCACTTCGCGCTTCCGGGCCCCGGCGACCTTGCGCATGGTAGTGGTGAAGGAGTTCGACCCGGTCGCGTGCAGAGCTGTGATTCCTTGGCGATACAGCTCGCCGAGCAACGAGAGCGCGATAACACTCTTGCCGGTGCCCGGACCACCGGTGACGACCACGACCTCCTTGTGGTCGGACCGCCTTGACCGGCGCACAGCGTTGAGCACCGTCCGGTACGCCACCTGCTGCTCGTCCAGCAACACGAACTGTTCCCGCTCGCGCACCTCTTGTGCAGCCACGGCCATGAGCTGTCGGGAAGGGCCGATTTTTCCGGCCAGCAACTCGTCGGCTGCGGACGCTCCGGAGTCCGTCCCCAACCTCGTACGCAGGTAGTCGATGAACTCACTGCGCCTCGCACCGATGAACAGTTGACCGAACGCATCCTGCTCGGCCTCGAACAGCCCACTGACCCCGAACTCGGTCGCGTTGTGCAGATACGCGGCTCCGGAGACGCGATGAGGGTGCGCGGCTAGTGCGCCGTTGAAAGAGACCAGATACTGGCAGTAGGCGCGCACTTGGTCGACAGGATTGAGCACGGGACGGGCGTACGCGTCGATGCGGCACAGCGATGGATCCTCGTCATCCGGCTCGGCGCTGCTCCACTGTTTGAGTTCGACGACAACGTACGACGGCTCTCCGGTCTTGGGATGCACACCCGCCAGCACTGCGTCAGCACGCTTGCTGTTGAGCGGCAATCCGTACTCCAGCAGGATTTCCACCTGGTCGAGACCGGCTTCGTTGAGTGCGTTGGCCAGCACGGGGATGCTGCGCTCCCAGGACCGCGCCTCGGAAGTGCTGGGGCGGTAGCCGTGCACGTGGACGAACTGCTCAGCCAGCCGGAGGAAGAGAGAGCCGGACAGACACTCGGCGGCGACCGCGGCGGCGGACTCGCGGAACAGCAACGGATGCTCCCAGGCAGCACGAAGGAACTCGTGCGGGTGGGGGCGTGTCCTTCGAGACCCCGCCGGAGCGGAGCGGAAGCCCGTCGGGCCGCAATGGCAATTAGTCGAACTCTATCGTGAGCTGCTGTGCAAGGGCTTGCTCGGCCTCTGTGACCAGGGGCGGGAGCTTCCTCTTCTTGGGTTTGGCCAGAGGCGAGTCGGCGACTGTGCCGGAAATCAGAGTGCGTAGGGCGTTACGGGTGTCCTCGTTCTCGGAATAGATGACGATCCCGCTCCGTGCTCGCGTCAGCAGGACGTGGTAGGCATGCCGAACCAAGCGGTCCACCTGCGCGTCGCTCACTGTCTTCCGCTTGAGCTTGCCGTCATGGGTTTTGGTCCGGTCCACGGTGAAGCGGCCGTCCTGCCAGACGAGGTCCGGACCGATGATGACGCCGGTCCAGTCGAACTCGAAGTTCTGCGCGGTGTAGATGCATCCGATCTGTCCGAAACCTCTCGGATCGGTCGCCCATTGACTCGACTCCGGCACGTTGTCGAGCTGGACACCGTCCTTGGCGTTCCAGGGTCTGTGCCAATCACCGATCTGGACCTCGACCCGCAGCCGGCCATCCAGGGGTGTCTTCCACTCCCAGCAGAAACCTGCCGTCATGCGCGCACGGGATCCGTCCTTCTCCATGCGCTCTATGAGGAAGGTCTCCATGTCCTCCGGGCTTTCCGCCAACCGCACGTCGATGCGGCCGTCCGGTACCCACGCGGGGGCGCTGGTCGCTTTGAGGCTGAGCAGCTTCGTCACCCATTCGCGGAAGGCGATACTGCCTTCCGCGCGGAACATTCCGGGCAGCTCGACAACCTCGTAGTCACAGCCGCAAGCGATGGCCCGCTCAACGAGATAGTCGACGGTGCCGACCTCGTCCGGGCGAAGGGACTGCCAGTCGTCGAGCAGGAAGACAGGCATCTCGGCGACGCGGATCAGTTCGTCGGCCTGCGGAAGGCCTCGTTCCTTGACCCATCTCTTGACGTCCCGGCCGTCCGACTTCTCACGCACCCGATGGGCCTCGTCGCAGATGAGGACCTCCAGCGAGTTCTCCTCCAATTCGCCGAACTGCTGGAAGTACCTGTAGTCCTTGCGCGACTGCTTGTCGACGGCTCCTCGCTTCCCGTAAGGCGCGGCGTCGACGGCGGCCTTGCGCAGGTTTTTGGTGAAGGAGCGGGAACCGCTGGCATGCACGACGTGGTGTCCCTCCTGCTTGAGGGAGCGCAGGAGTTCCACGGCAACAGCGGTCTTCCCGCTGCCGGGGCCACCCTGGATGATGACGACCTTCTTGCGACCGCTCTTCGAACCACCGGCACGCACTTTTTGCCGGACCTCCTGGAAGGCGATCTCCTGCTCCTTCTGGAGAGCGAAAACTGGGTGCGGACTCCCGACCCGGCTGAATGCTTCGCTCGACGACGGCGCTTCGTACTGTTGGGCCTGACACAGCACATCGGCCGCGTGGCTTCCGGAGAATCCTTGAGCCAGTCGTGACGCGATGAATGCTTTGAACTCCCCGAGTCGGTCTCTCGTATACAGACGGCCGTGGTCGTTCTGTGGCAAGTCGAAGAGTGAATCAACCTCATGGCTGGCGTTGTGGAGCAACGCGACGCCGGCGATCCGTTGGCGGGCGCCGCGCAGCGGTGCGAGGTGCTGGACGAGGTACTCGCAATAGCGCTGCACCTGGCGTACGGGATGGAGTTTCGGCTTGTCGTAGCCGGCATCGACCGCAATCGGGTTCGTCGACGACACCACTGCCTTGTGCCACTGCTTCAGTTCGATGACGACGTACGACAGATCCTCGGACGTCGGATGCTGCCCGGCAAGGATGACATCGGCGTCACCGGCCATTCCAGGGGTGGAGTACTCGATGAGCACCTCGACCGAATGGAGGCCGAGGGCGACGAGTACGTGGATGACTTCCGGCAGGCTGTGGTCCCAGGAAGCGATCAGGCCTTTGTTCGGCTGCTTCTTGTTGGGGTGGGACTGTACGTACTCGTTGATCAACCGTTCGGTGAGAGGCAGATACTCTCGGCCGACGGGGGTAATGAGCGGGCTCAGTTCAGCAGCCGACTTCCGGAGCAGCACAGGGAGTTCCCCACAGGCACGACGGATCTCGTGCGGGTGGGGGCGTTTCCTGAACGGAAGCCCGTCGGGCCGCAATGACTTTCGACGTACCCTAGCCGGACTTGGTCGATCGTGAACAACAATCGATTGATCCGAGGACGGCCCTCGTGTCGGGTTTCCTGCAGCGCGCCGTATGGACGCGTCCCGCTGCTGTATCGCCTCGCGCGGGCTCCCGGCACACGGGTGATGGCGGGTCCCCGGACCCGCCGCCCCTCGGCTAGCCGAGAAGGTGCGCTGCCGCCTGCACGGCATTCCACACCAGGTCCGAACCGAAGCTCGCAGCGACACCGATCAGGATGTCGCGTACCCAGGTGCGACGTGCGGGCGTGTACTTGGGGTGGGGCATGCGGAGAGCATCTCCTTCGGGAGTCGGGCGGAAGGGAAGGCTCCCAACCGGGAACTCTCCGTACTCACCGAAGTGAGGCCACCGGACCACCGAAATCGCGTGCAGCGCAGGACCGTACCCCGTACACCCTCCGGGGAGGGCGCGCGGCGCACAGCAACGCTATCGCACGGTCGGAGAGGCGAATCAACGCCTCGGCGAAGTCACCGCAGGCCGGATGCCCAGCCGATGGGGGCGGGTGCGGCCGGTCAGGCCCGAGGTAAGGTCGGGCGGGATTGTGCGTTCGTTCACAGAGCGAGATGGATACCGCGGAGGTCGGACCGTGACGGCAGCAGGAACGCCTTCGGCCCCGAAGCCGAGCCCTCCGCGCAAGGAGCGCTGGTTTCAGTCGCGCCGTTCCACCTTTTCGTGGGAGCAGGAAGGGCTCGATCACGTCCGGCAGCTGATGCCGGCAGCCGAGCCGTACCGTGCCTGGGCCACGTTTTCCTTTACCGCAGCGTCCGGCCGCACCAACGAGTGCGACCTCTTCATTGCCGTGCCCGGTGGTCTGTATCTGCTGGAGCTCAAGGGGCACCCCGGCCGAGTCATCAACCACGGCGACACCTGGCAGTTCCATGACGACCGCGTCCGCACACTGAAGAACCCGCTGCACCTCACCGACCTGAAGTGCAAGGAACTCAAGGGCCAGTTGGAGCGGGCTGCACGGTCCATGGGCGTCGATCCGCGGCGGGTCCCGTTCATCAAGCCTGCAGTTTTTCTCCATGCACCCGGCCTGGTGAGCGGTCTCGACGAGTTCCAGCGGATCAACGTGTACGGCCGCAATGACGGTGCCGGCGGACTCGGCAGGATCTGGGACGACCTGCTCGGCAAGCCGCCGGAGCGCGAGAGCTGGCGCGTCACTCCACAGTCCGCCCAGCTGCTGGAGCAGCTGATGCAGAAGATCGGCATCAGCGACTCCACCGCACACCTCCGGTACGGCGACGACTGGAAGCTGGAACCCGGCGTGCTGGACGCGGGCCCCGGCTGGGAGGACCGTCTGGCTGTCCGCGATGACGGGCTGGTCCAGGAGGGCGGGCGCGTCCGGATATACCTGGTCGAGCAGCTGGCCGGGGAGGCAGCCAAGCGAGCCGCGGATCGTGCAGCCCGCCGCGAGTACCAGGTGCTGCAGGGGATCACGCACCGTGGCATCGCTCAGGCTGTACAGATCCGCCAACACCAGGGCGGCCCGGCGATTCTCTTTCGCCACCGCCACACCGATCTGCGGCTCGACGCCTACTTGGACGCCTACGGCGGCAAGCTCACCCCGGAGACCAGGCTGGACCTGGTACGCCAGCTTGCTGAGGCGCTCCGCTACGCCCACAACCGCTCCCTCTACCACCGTGCGCTCGCCGCTCGGTCGGTTTATGTCTCGGCCAACGAGGACGGTTCCGATCCCGTGGTTCGGATCACGGACTGGCAGACGGCCGCCCGTGATTTCGACACCACTTCGATGCGCTCCATCGGCGACACCCCGCTTGATGGCACCCTGATCGAAGACGCTTCTCAGGTCTTTCTGGCCCCGGAGACCGACCAGGAGTTCGCCGATCCGGTGGACCTGGACCTTTTCGGACTGGGATCGCTCGCGTATCTCCTGCTCACGGGGGAGCCCCCGGCAGACCGGCGCAGCGCGCTGATCGAGCGGTTGTCCGCGGAGGGTGGGCTGCACCCCTATGCAGTGGCAGATGGGCTCTCCGACAGCCTCGACGACCTCGTCTACCGTGCCACGCGTGCGGAAGTCGTGGACCGGCTGCCTTCGACGGAGCGCTTCCTGGATCTGCTGAACGAGGCCGAACAGCAGACCACCGTTCCCGACCAGTCCGTGTCCGTCGAGACCGACCCTCTTACGGCGGTGCCCGGGCAGTCGGTCGATGAGACCTGGATGGTCCGGCGGGTACTCGGAACGGGGGCCACGGCCCGCGCACTGCTGGTCGAGCGGGTGGTGGAAGAGGCCGAAGGACCGGACGGCAGGGCGGTCGTCGAGGAACGCGTTTTCAAGGTTGCGCTCGACCAGGACAAGGACGCCCGGCTGTACGCAGAGGCCCAGGCACTCAAGGCGGTGGGCGGCGGCCGGATCGTCAGGCTTCTCGAAGAACCCCGCGAGATCGCCGGTCACACCGTCCTGGAACTCGAATACGCGGGGGGGTCCTCCCTCGGCGCACGGCTGCGCGGCGAAGGGCGCCTGACCTACGACCAGTTGGAGCGGTACGGCAACGACCTCTTCATTGCGCTCGACCAACTCGCCGCCAAGGGCACCCGGCACCGCGACATCAAGCCGGACAACCTCGGCCTGCACAAGCGCAACGATGGTTCGTGGGAGCTGCTGCTCTTCGACTTCTCCCTGGCGGACGCCTCCGAGCGCGACATCACGGCGGGTACGCGCGGCTACCTCGACCCGTTCCTCGGTAGCACCCGCCGCTCGCTGTACGACGATCACGCCGAGCGTTACGCGGCGGCTGTGACCTTGCACGAGATGGCTTCGGGAGAGCGTCCCGTCTGGGGTGACGGCCAGACCGACCCTCGCATGAGCGAGGACGTCGCACTGTTCGTCGCGGCCGAGCTGTTCGAGCCGGGACTTCGCGACGGTCTCACCGTCTTCTTCCAGCGCGCCCTGCACCGTGACGTCGACCGTCGCTTCGACACCTTCAAGCAGATGGAGAACGCGTGGCGGCAGATCTTCCGCACCGCGGACTCGGCGAAGCCGGCCACCACCCCTGCCACTGTCGGGGCCGTCGCCGCCAGCACGGAGGAAGCCCGTGAGACGGCCGCCGCTGCCGCCGAGCTGACCACCGCCTTGGAGGCGGCCGGACTCTCCCCGCGCGCCGTCTCTGTCGCCAATGGTCTGAGCGCGGGCACCGTCGAGGAACTGCTCGATGTCCCCCCGCACACGATTGCCCGTGCCCGTGGTGCGGGAACGCTCGTACGCAGGGAGCTCAACCGGCGCCACAAGCAGTGGACGGCGATGCTGCGGCGGCCGCCAGCGGAGCCCGCCTCTTTCGCAGCGGCCCCTGTGTCGCGGTCACTGTCCGCCGATCCGCAGGCACAGGCGCAGCTCGTCGCCGCCGAACCCGTCGACTCCCTCGCCTCACGCCTCACACCTGGACCGGCCCGGAAGGGCAATCTGCGCCCCGACATCATCCGTCTCACGCTCGGTCTTCCGCGCTCGGCCGCCGATGGCGGTGGGCTCTCCCCGCTCGGGGCATGGCCACCGCAGACGGCCATTGCCAAGCACCTGGGCAGCAGTCAGGCCACTGTCTCCCGCCATCATGTGGCCGCGATCGAGGAGTGGGCCGCCACCGACTGGATCCCGCAGATCCGAGACGAGCTGGTACAGATCCTGGCCCAGTCGGGGCGTGTGATGACGGTCCAGGAAGCGGCTGCCGAACTCCGTGTGAGGCACGGCGCCGGGGACGACACCCCCGAGCGCACGCTGGCCAAGGCTCTGGCCGTCGTCCGCGCAGCCGCTGACGCCGAGGCCCTTCAGCGCGGCACTGAACATGATCCGCGCCTCGAAGTGCTGCGCCGCGGCAACCGTGTCCTGCTGGCACTCGACTCGCTGCCGGGCACGGACGACCCCACCCCGCAGGAGCTGGCCGACTACGCGGCAGCCCTCGGTGCGGAGGCCGACCGGCTGGCCGATGAGGACCCGCTGCCGGGCCGGGCCACCGTCGTGCGCACCCTGCGCGAGGTGGCGGCACCCAGCGGGATGACTCCGCTCGCCGACACCCGCCTGGTCGGCCTCGCCGCGGTGGTCGCCCGGCATGCCTCCGCATCGCCACGCCTGGAGATCTACCCCAAGGCACTCGGGCTGGCCCGCGCCCTGCGTATCTCCCAGGCCGCCGCCGGAGTGCGCCGGGAGACGGGCATCTCGATCAGTGAACTCGTGGCACGCGTCAAGGCACGGTTCCCATCGGTGCCGGTTCCTGATGCGCCCACGCACATCGAGATCGAGGACGTGCTCAAGGAAGCCGGCTTCCCGCTCGAGTACGACACCGTTCGCAGGCGCTTCTTCCCTCCGGCGGTCGAGGGAGCACGCTGGTCGAGCTCCACCTTCACCCGTACCAGCGTGCTGGTCGCCGAGGCCCGGACCGCAGCGGCGGCCGGGCGGGACCCGCAGGCCGTGCTGCGCACGAGGCTCACCACGTCTGCCGAGCGCGGAGGCTTCCTCGCGCTGACCCTCAAGGGCGCCGACCTGCCGGGTGCGGCGGCTGCGGTGGCAGCCGACTTCGGAGTCGTCCCGGTGGACTTCAACAAGGAGTTCCTGAACATCTTCCGGGCGCTGGCCGACGAGTTGAACACCGACTGGTCCAAGGTGCTGCGTGCGGACTCCGCCTTCACCGGCAGCGGAGAGCTGAAGCCGGGCCTGCGCTCGTACGTCCAACGGGTCACCGGGCGGATGTCGGAGCGCCTCGTCGGTATGGCGGAGGAGGCGGGCCCCAAGACGGTGCTGTTCGTCCACAACGCGGGGCTCCTCGCCCGCTACTTCGACGGCGGCGGCCACGACCTGCTGGTGACGCTGCAGCAGGCGGCCCGCCGCCCCGCCCAGATCCCGCACGGACTGTGGTGGCTGTGCCCGATGGAGGACCCGAAGCAGACGCCGTCGCTGGACGGCCGCACGGTGGAAGTCGTCGACCGGGCGACCGAGTGGGCGGTGCTCGACTCGTTGTTCCTGAAGGGGCTCAAGGCCACAGCTGCCGAGACAGCCTGAGCCTTCTCTCTACCTGGCTGTATTCGGCACTTCACTCAACGCAGCGCTGGTCGTAGAATCCTCCGCTTAGGGGGATCAGCGGGACCAATCCGGCCAAGGCGACTGTGTGAACACGACCCTGCCGTGTGGCTGTCCCGGGTTCAGCACGTACCCGGGGGCGTGTGTACTCCGTCGGCCCCGGAGAAGCTGGACGAGGAGCAAGGACCAGAGTGACAATTCCGGGCACTTTCGGCGGTGGCACAGACCTGGAACGACTCAAGAAGGTTCTCGCCGACTGGCGGACTTCCCTTGTGGACCTGAGCGGGCGCAATCGCCTGCTCAACTTCCGCCACACCAAGTCGGCGACCTTGGAGATCACGCAGCCCTCTGCGGAGACACTGGTCCGGGGCTTGGAGCGTGGGTGGGACTTCGCTCCGCTTCCGGACGAGGAACTTTTGGGCGAGGAAGAAGCGGGCTCCGCCGAGGGCGGCACCGCCGCGCGCCAGCCGGCTGTGATCCGCAGTTCCGCGGACGGCATCGTGACGCAGAAGACCACAGGGCCGGCCCTTCAGCGTGCCCTGGCCGGTCTGCGTAGCCGGTCGACCCAGATATTCAACGACTACGGTCTGTGGACGCTGCAGCTCGGCGTCGGTGTCCTGCACTGGCGCGAGGACGGAGCCGAGACGGGCAGCGACGCCCCGCTGGTCCTGATGCCTGCCCGGATCACCCGCACGCCCAACGGGCGGATGCGCCTCGAGCTCAACGAGGATGAGGAGCCACGCCTCAACCCGGCTCTCAAAGTGAAGCTGGAACAATTCCACATCGACTGGGTGCCCGTCACCGAGCAGGATCCGACCGACCCCGCCGCCGTACTCGCCGCCGTCACCGAGTCGGTGGCGGGCAAGTCCGGCTGGAAGGTGTCGCCGCGCGTCGTACTCGCGCTGTTCGCCTCCCACAAGGAGTCGATGTACCAGGACCTGCTGGAGAACGAGAGCCGCGTCCTGGCCAGCGATCTGGTCAAAGCGGTGGCCCTCGGCCCCAAGGCCGGTCTGGCCTCCGATCGCTTCGACTTCGAGGAGATCGATCTCGACCGCATCGACCAGCTCAGCCCGCCCGAGGACAGCCCGCTGGTCCTCGACGCCGACGCCTCCCAGCGTCAGGCCGTGGCCGCCGCTGTGGCGGGACAGTCCTTCGTGCTCGACGGCCCGCCAGGCACCGGGAAGAGCCAGACGATCACCAACATGATCGCCGGTCTCATGCATGCGGGCCGCAGCGTGCTCTTCGTCAGTGAGAAGGCCGCCGCCCTCGACGTGGTACTCGACCGCCTCCGGTCGGTCGGCCTGGACTCGTACGCGCTCGCCCTGCACAGTCACAACACCAGCCGCCGAGCGGTGGCACAGGAGTTGGGCCGGGCGCTCGAAGAGGAACCGCAGGCGCCCCAGCTCTCGCAACAGGCCGTCACCTTGGCCCGCGAGACCCGCCAGGCGCTCAGCGGCTACGCCGACGCGATGAACGAGGTCTGCGAGCCGCTCGGCAAGACCTTGCACGACGTGATCGGCAGAGTGGGACGGCTTTCCGACGCACCCGTGGCATATCTGACCCCGGCGGCCGGCGGCGGCAAGGACCAGAAGCCGTTCGACGCCGTCACCCTCAGCAGCCAGGACCTGCACCTGGTCGTCGAGGCCACCCAGGCCATCGCGGACGCCTGGCAGGCGGTCGCCGACCCGTCCTTCCCGTGGCGGGACCTGCGCGCCGGCACCGCGCATCCGCGACCCGCGCTCGACCAGGCCATGGCTGCCCTCGAGGGGCTTGTCACGGCCGTGTCCCGCTACCCGGAACTCGGGCCCGGAGGATCTCCCGCCGGTGACGAGAGCGGCGTCGTCCGGCTCACCGGTCTTCTGTCGCTCATCGAGTCCCGGCGCGCCGTGCCCGAACACTGGCTGACCAGCGACGACTTCGCCGAGACGGTGGACAACCCGGTCGACGCCTTCCTCACCGAGCTGAGGAAGGCGAACCGCGCAGCGGCCTCCGCACGGTCCGCAGCCGGTGCACGCTGGGAGGAGCTCTCGGCGCGCCTGACGGCGGAGAAGAGTGCTGCGGAGAGCACGCTGACCAGTCTCTCGCCTCCCGGGGCCGACCTGTCCCCTCTCACGGAAGAGCGAGCGGGGGAACTGGCCCGGGAATTCGAAACGACCGCGGACGGGCTCGACCGTACGCATGGAAATCTCTCGGACTTGGCTCGGCGGTTCGGACTCGACGTTCCCCGCAACACCGAAGCAGCCACCCAGGTGTGCGACATCGTCGCGCTGACCGGAAGCGGGCACCGACCACTCGGATCCTGGCTCGAACCCGGTGGCGCGGCGAAGGCCGACCAGGCTGCCGTGCATGTCATCGCCGACCGACTGCGTACCTTCTCCGCCCGCCGCGACAAGGTCCTGTCCGCGCAGGCGGAAGCCACCGCGCTGGCCGGGCCCGGATGGGCCGACCTTCCCATCGGACTCAGCGCGGATCCGTCCGCGGCCGAACAGGCTCTCGCCGAGCTGAAGCCGGCCGGACTGGACATCACATCGTTCACGCGGCGATACGCCGCAGAGGTTCTCGACCGGCTCTCCGCCCTCGCCGATACCCTCGAATCCGCTGAGCGGCATGCCGAGTCCGCGTCCGCGCTGCTGGGCCTCGACCGACCGCGGAGCACGGCGGAGGCCGAAGACCTGGTCGCCCTGATCGACCTGACCACCGCCCCGCACCGCGCCCCGGCCATGTGGCTCGACCCCGCAGTGCTGCCCCGCGTGCGGGAAGCCGTCGCTGAAATCGCCGAAGCCGCAGGCCGCTTGACCGACGCCGAGCAGGCGGCCCGGGAAACTTTCCGCCAAGAGGTTCTCAGCACACCCGGGCTTCCCGATCTGATCCACCGGCTGACAGAGGGTTCCCGCGGTATCGGCGGTCTGCTGTCCAGCGGCATCCGCGCAGACCGCAAGACCGTCGCCGCTATCACCGTCACGGGTTCGTGGCGCAGCGATCTCTACGACAAGTTGCCGACCGCCCTCGCCTGGCACATCGCACACGGCCGACTCAAGCAGCTCACACTCGACCACCGAGAGCTGCTGGGCGCCTACGCGGCCTCTGAACTTCCCGATGTCCCCGCGCTGCAAGCCGCAGCGGCACACGCGGGTTCCCTGCACCGGCTCGCACCGGACGCTGTCATGACCCCGCACCGCCGCACCACACTCGCCGCCCAGACCGCCGGCAGCGTCACTCCCGCGCCGGAGTTGCTCGGCCTGGGGGTCGCACTGCGCGATGAGCTGGGCGCCTGGACAGCCCAGTTGAACGATCCGAGCCTCCGTTCCGACGCCGATGAGCTCATCAAGCAGCCCCTGGGGTCGGTGGCCCGTCGGCTGCGCGCCCATCTCGACCCGCTGCGTGAGGCCATCGCGCTCCTGGACACCCTGACCGCAGTCGGCCGACGAGCTGGAGGAGCCTCCGAACGCACGGTGTCCGTCGCCCGTGCTGCGGTCGCCGCGGCGCACAAAGCCCGGCGTGAGACTGCGTCGTTCGCTGCCGAGGAGGCGACCCACCGCCGGTTGTTCGGCCCTTGGTACGGAGGTCTGGACACGGACCCCTCTCGCCTCCGCGACGACGCACGCGGCGTCGTCACCGGCCACGAGGCAACCGGTCAATTGCTCCGCCTCGCGTGGGAAGCCTCAGAACCGGCAGGAGCAGCCGGACCGGACCAGGTCGCGCGCGCAAGCGCGCAGGACATCGAACTGCTCGGGAGGTACGCCCCGGACGGCCACCCCGACTCGGACCTGCTGCGCCGTGCGATCGAGACGGCACGCACCGTCGAGAAGTTCGCCCCTGGCGCGCTCGCAGACCCCGCGCGAAGGGCCCGCCTCGCCGAAGGCATGTCTGACGGCCGGCCCGAACCTCACGAGGCCCAGCGACAGGCCGAACGGATCCGTTCCGAGCTGGAGATCTGGCAGAGCCATGCAGGTATGCCGCATCTGTCAGGCGCAGGCCACCAGCTCCTGACTCTGCCGCTGGACGAGGCAGCGAGGTGGTTCCGCGCCCACGCCGAGCCCTTCGAGGACGCTGCCGATCTCGTCCACTCCGTCGCCCGCGTTGCCGACACGCACCACGACCTGACGCTGGGCCGCGCACGCGAAGCCGTGACGGCCGTCGTGCAGGCACGGGCAGCCGCAGCACGCTTCACTGAGGATTCCTCCGCCCACCGTGATCTGCTCGGAGAGCTCTACCGAAGCACCGCGACCAACCGCAGCGACGTACTCGATGCCCTCGACTGGGCACAGAAGGTACGCAGGACATCTGACGGAGCTCACTCCGCACCCCTGACCCCGGCCGCCGCGCACACCATGCTGACGGCGCCCGCCGACCCGTCCGCGGCGCAACGCCACCAGGACTGGCGGCGGCAGCGCGACGCCCTCGCCGAACACTTCCAGCCGCCCCGCGACCGAGACCTGCGGCGCGAGCTCCAACAGTCCCTGTCAGCGGCCCGCACCTACCTGTCCCGCCTGGACGACGACCCCTACGGCCCCGAGGCATGGACTTCCTGCGCCCAGGCACTCACCCGCCTCAAGGGATACGGGCTGGACGGACTGCCCGGCCAGCTCGCGCAGCGCGACGTCTCCGCCGCCGAATTCCCGGCGGCGATGGAGCGTGCCGTCCTCACCGCGTGGATCGAGCGCCGATTCGAACTCGACGCCCGGCTCAAGCCCATGCGGGCCGTCGAGCGGGATCAGCTGGTGGAGCGCTTCCGCACGGCTGACCGGGACCTGGTGGAAGCGGCCCACGCCGACGTCATCGCCGCCTGCAACGACCGCCGCCCACGGCGTACGTCGGTGGGCCAGGCCGCCGTACTGCGCAGGCAGGCCCAGCTGAAGACCCGCCATATGCCGGTCCGACGCCTGTTGGGCGAGACCCGCGAAGTCGTCCGCCTCATCAAGCCGTGCTTCATGATGAGCCCGTTGACCGTCAGCCAGTTCCTCCCCTCGGACTTCCGCTTCGACGTCGTCATCTTCGACGAGGCGTCCCAGGTGCTGCCCCAGGACGCCGTCAACTCCATCTACCGCGGTGACGCGCTCATCGTGGCCGGGGACCAGAAGCAGCTACCACCGACCTCGTTCTTCAGCGCGGGCGGCGACAGCGATGAGGACGACGAGTGGGACGAGGACGGGGCAGTCGGTTTCGAGTCCGTACTCGACGCCTGCAAGGCGAGCGGTGTGCTGCGGGGTCTCCCTCTGCGCTGGCACTACCGAAGCCGCCACGAGAACCTCATCGCCTTCAGCAACCACGAGTTCTACGACAACACCATGGTGACCTTCCCCGGTGCGCTGGAACAGAGCCCGGACGTCGGTGTCGAGTTCATCAAGGCGGACGGTGTCTACGACAGGGGAGGCCGCAGCAACAACCCGCTGGAGGCGGCCCGGGTCGCCCAGCGGGTAATCCACCACTTCGCCACCCGCCCCGGACTCACCCTGGGCGTGGTCGCCCTGTCGAAGGCCCAGGCCGAAGCCATTGAGGAGGCCGTGCAAAAGGCCAGGGCCGCCCGCCCCGACCTCGACCGCTTCTTCACCGACGACCGTCTCGACGGCTTCTTCGTCAAGAACCTGGAGACCGTCCAGGGCGACGAGCGCGACGTGATCATCCTGTCGGTCGGCTACGGACCCGATCAGCAGGGCAAGCTCGCCTCGTCGTTCGGCCCCATCAACAGGGAGGGCGGCTGGCGGCGGCTCAACGTCGCCGTCACCCGCGCCCGGCGCCGGATGGAGGTCGTGGCCTCCTTCTACGGCGGCGACCTGCGCGACAGCCCCAACAAGAGCGTGCAGCACCTGAAGCGCTACCTCCAGTACGCCCAGCACGGCCCCCAGGTCCTCCAGACACAGGCCGCCGACCCGGACGCCGCGCCGGAGAGCCCGTTCGAGGAAGAGGTCCTCGACGTACTGCGGGGCTGGGGCTACTCGGTACAGCCCCAGGTCGGCGTCGCCGGCTTCCGTATCGACATGGCCGTACGCCACCCCGCCGCACCTGGCAGCTACGCCCTCGGTATCGAATGCGACGGCGCGATGTACCACTCGTCCCGGGCGGCCCGCGATCGTGACCGCCTGCGCGAGTCGGTTCTGAGTGATCTGGGCTGGAAGCTGCACCGGATCTGGGGCACGGACTGGTACCGCAGCCGCCGGGACGCCATGGCGCGCCTGCGCGCGGCGGTGGAGGCGGCCTGCGCACAGGACCCGCACGAGAGCAGGCCGGAGCCGGAATCCGTACCGGTGGCGGATGAGGAAACCCCGCAGGCCCGGGATGCCGCCGCGCCTGCGGCGACCAGCGCAGCGCCCCCAGCTGCCTCCGCACCGACGGTGACGTTCGTGCCGGTGGACGACGGCCCGGCGCCCTGGAGCCGGCCGTACCAGGAGGCGGAGGACGTCGAGCTGGTCAAGCTGCGGATCGCCTCGGCCCGCCGACGGGGCCGGCACGGCATCGAGCTCCAGGACCCGGACGCCGGCGGCGTGGTGGGGGACGTGGTCCGGTGTGTGATCGAGGTCGAGGGCCCGGTCACGGAGGAGCTGATCTTCACTCGCGTCCGTTCGGCATGGGGCCTTGCCCGCTCCGGTCAGGTCATCCAGGACCGCATCCGCCGGGTCCTGCGGAAGCTGGTGACCAAGGGCGAGATCGTCCGCGTCGGCGACGCGTACGACCGCCCCGGTCATGAGGTGGAGGTCGCCCGCACCCCGACGTCGAGGTTCACCCGCAAGGTCACCCAGGTTCCGTCGGCCGAGCGGCAGCTCGCGCTCCGCAGTGTGGTGGAGGAGAGTCCGGGTGTGCAGCGTGCGGAACTGCTGAGGGAAGTGGCGCGCTTCTTCGGGTGGGCACGGCTCGGCTCGGACATCCGGGACGCGCTCACGGACGACATCGACGACCTGGTCGCCCAGGGAGCGCTGGACGAGACGGACGGGGGGCTGCTGCCTGGGGACGGCGACTGACACGCCGGGGTGTGAACGTCGCCCGGCATGCACGCAAGGCTGCGTTCGCCTGGTGCGTCGCCCCGGGCCTGGCCTCAGTCGGCCAGGTGCCCGTCACAGGTGTCCTGGTAGGGCTGGCCCGGTACGTATTGCTTCCACTCCTCGCTGGTGAGTCCGCCTCCGGCCACGGTGCAGGCGGTCTCGACGAGATCCGCGCTGATACCGGGAAGGCTGCCGAGGTCCCAGACGGTGAGCGGGTTGTCGTCCCCGCTCACCGTGACGGCATACCTGCCGTCCGGGTGGAACGCGAGGTCGGTCATCTCTTGCCCGTGACGGGCCATCGTGGTGGCCAGGTGGATACGGGTGGGGTCGGCCACACTCCACAAGGTGACGCCGTCGCTCTCATCGAGGCCTGCAACCAGATTTCCAGCAGGGTGGAAGACATACGTGGCGAAGTTGTTCTGGTCCTCGGGTACCTCTGCTGTCTTTCTGGGGCTGCGCGGGTTCTCGATGTCCCACAGGACGATGTCGCGTTGCGAGCCGCCCGTCGCCAGAGTCTTGCCGTCGGGACTGAAGGCGGAACTGCCGTTGCTGTCATCGAGTTCTACTGCTTCGTAGGAATCGTCGGCAGGCCACAGGAACGTCCTCAACCCCGGTAGCGCCACGAGAGTCCCATCGGCACCGAAGTGCGCAGAGTGAATGGTGGAGACGTCGTTGAACGTGCCGACCGTACGAGGGCGTCCCTGCTCTCTGATGTCCCACACTGTGGCCCAGCCTGGCGAGAAGTAGGTTTTCGCCCCGCTGACGATCACGCTCTCGCCTTGCTTGCCGAAATCCACGGACGTGATGGGATCGGTATTGCGGGAGAGGTCGGTGACCTTCCGCGGGCGGGCACGGTCCCTGATGTCCCAGATCAGCACGTTGCCGAGCCGATCGCCCGCCGCGAGCAGCCGTCCGTCGGAGCTGATCGCGATATCTGTGACGAACCCGGGCATGGGCGCGGCGGCCGTACGCCTTGGGCTGGTAGGGACGCTCATGTCGTAGAGCGTGACAGCTTGGTCAAATCCAGCGGTGGCCAGCGTCCGCCCGTCCGGCGTGAAGGCCGCGGAGGTGAGGGAGGCCTTCCCCCCGAGTGTGGCGACGGCACGCGGCAGGCCGCCGCCTACCGGGTCCCACTGGATGATCCGGTCCCAGTCGGCGGAGACGATCGAGCGTCCGTCCGCGGAGAAGCGCAGTGTCTCCACCGTAGAGGTGTGCCCGTTCAGCCGGGCGGACTCGGTGGGGTGTGCGGGGTCGGAGATATCCCAGAGGGCGATGGTCTCGTCAGAGCTTCCCGTGGCCAGAGTGCGGCCGTCGGGGCTGAATTCGACCGCGGTCACGTAGTCCTTGTGGGCGGTCCAGCTCGACAGCTCTCTGGGGGTCGCCGGAGTCTTCACATCCCAGACCTGTACGGTCCTGTGGCGCCTGGTGACGAGGAGCCTGCCGTCCCGGCTGAAGCTCTGGCCCTCGCCGACGCGTGGGAGCCGGGTCAGCCGACGGAGGGCCGCTGGGCGGGACACGTCCCAGAGCGTCGCGCCCGATGTGTGGGTGACCGAATCGCTGTTGACCGCATCATCCCGGAAGGACACGATGCCGGTGGAGCTGACGAGTGTTCTGCCGTCCGGGGCGAAGAGCACCGAGGTGCTGTCGTAGACATTTTTGCGCACCTTGAGCAAGGTGGGCCGGGCGCGGTTGCGGATGTCCCACAGGACAAGCGAGCCATGCGCTTGTGATTCGTCCGACGGCGCGTACCTCCCGACTGCAAGCAGTGTGCCGTCGGGACTGAAATCGGCCCCACTGGGTCTGCCCGACACGTCCGGGGACCTCAGTGAACCATCGCGCCGCGGCTGCGTGGGCCGGGTGATGTCCCACAGGTTCACCACGCCGTTGTCGCAGATCACAGCGAGCGTACGGGAGTCGCGGCTGAAGGCGGGCCTGCGCGCAACGCCGGCGCAGGGGGAGAAGGAAGCCAGTCGGGTATTCCGGGCTCTGTCGCCGACACTGCGCAATACCAGCCGCATCCTGTCCGCCTGCGCCGCCACCTGCAGCCTGCCGTCAGGGCTCAGCAGCGGGTCCTTCTCGTTATAGGCAGAGCTGCCGGTGAGTCGGCTCTGGACCAGTGTGTCCGACACTGCTGCCCGCGTCTCCGCGGTGGCCCGCAGCCCGTGCGCTGCCATCGCGATCTTCAGTGCGAGCCGAGGGTCGGCGGCACGCCTGGCCACAGCCTCGGCGACGAGCGCCCGGTGGGTGGCGGATTTGCGCTGTTCCTTCGCCACGCCTTGCTGCTGGAGAGCGAGCACGCCGCCGACGAGCGCCAGGACGAGAGCGAATACGGCTGCGCCGAGCGCCTGCTTGAGGCGCAGAGTGCGGCGCGCCTCACGGGCTCGTGCAGCACGGTCGGCCTCGTCGCTCGCGGCCACGAACCTCTCGTCCAGCCGGGGTAACCGCCGGTGCCTGAGCCGTTCCTCACGTATCAGTCCGAGGGCGGCTTCCAGCAGGCTGCCCCGGTAGTAAAAGCCCGGGTCGCCACCGGACGCGTCCCAGGCACGCGCGATCTCGGAGAGCTGCTGGCGCGCGATCAGGACGCTGCGGTCCTCCTCGATCCACTGGTGCAGCCGGGACCACGACCGCAGTAGCGACTCGTGCGAGAGCTGAGTGCCGTCCTGATCGACGCTGATCAGCCTGGCCGCGGCGAGACGGTCACGGATGGCGGCTGTGAGGTCCTGTTGCTGCGACGGGATGCCGTCCAGCAGTGCGTCGGGGGCCACCTTGCGCCGTACGGCAGTGCCGGTGCCCTCGACCGTCACGTGAACCAGACGCAGCAACAGTTCGCGCAACGCATCCTGGCCCGCTGTATCGAGGTCCTGATAGAGGCGCTCGGTCGTCGTGCTGATGGAGTGCCAGATGCCGCCGGTGGCCTGATATCCGGCCAGCGTCAGCGTGGTTCCGCTACGCCTGCGCCATGTCTCGCGCAGCGCGTGTGCGAGGAAGGGGAGCGCGGTGTCGAGGTCGGGTCCGGACACGGTCACGGCAGGCATGGGGCCGGAGGCGGTTGTGGTGCCGAACGCCGACGTGGCCGAGGGTGTGCTCTCGGCGTCCGCAACGTCTGCGGTGCTCGCGTCGTCGGTCCCGTTCGACAGTTGCCCCCACCGCAGATCCTGTATCAGCCGATCCGTCAGACCTTGCTCCAGATCCAGTCCTACGACGCCGGCGGGACCCTCGATCGCCGCGCGCAGCTCGTCGTCGGTCATCGGAGGGACCGGCAGTTGGCTTTCCCCCAGGACGGGGACGAGCGGGTCATGGGCGAGGCAGCTGCCGTAGTGGTCGGCTCGCAGACCGAGGACCACGCGCATGCCGCGTTCCTTGCGCGCCTCGCTGTCGTCTGCGTTCTCGTGCCCAGCGAGAACGAGTACCTCGATGAACCGAGCCCTCTCGGTGGGGTCCGCGCAGCGGGTGAATATCTCTTCGAACTGGTCGACCACCAGCAACCCGCAGGGTGGCCGGCCGGACTTCGGTGGTGGTAACCGACCGCCTTCGGCGAGTACGCGGTGGACGTCGGCCGAGGCCCGTCCCGTCGCCCGCGCCCACAACTCTGCCAGCGCCCGGAGAGGGTGTTCCCCGGGGGCGGACAACAACAGTGCCGGCCACGGCAGGTCGTGCGGCTGGGCCATCGAGGAGTGTCGCTGCTCCAGTCCGGCCAGCAGCCCGGCTCTCAGCAGGGACGACTTACCCACTCCGGAGGCGCCGATGACCACGGTCATGGGCGCCGCGCCGTCCGGCGTGGCTGCGCACACGGTGTCGATCAGCCGTCGGGCGAGTTCTTCCCGCCCGAAGAAGTGGTGGCTGTCGGCGGCGCTGAAGTATTCCGTGCCGGGGTAGGGGCACGGAACATCGGCCGGTGGATCGTCCCGCCAAGCCGCTCCATCGTGTGACGTGTCGCCGCTTTCGCGATAGGCCCGGTTCCGGGCGATGAGCAGTGAGCCCAGCGAACCTTCGCTCTGACGCCGTGGCCGGATCGGTCCCTCCGCGAACGCGCGGTCCAGTGCGCTGTACAGGCTGTCCATCGTCAGCCAGGGCGGACCGGCCGGATCACCCTCGGTCAGCAGCCGCAGCAGCCGGCCGCTGAACAACGTGTGACGCCGCTCCTCGGGTGCGAAGGACAGGTCGTAGCGAGAGGTGGCACTGAGCAGCAGGCTGCCGTCCGGCCGGACGGATACGAACGGCTCCTGGGCAGGGACACCGCCGCCGTCGGGAACGTCGGCCCGCCCGGAGTAGCAGCAGTCCAGTACGACGATGCCGCCACCCGCACACGCGCTCAAGAGACCCTGCACCGTGTGGTACGGCACGGCCCGTGAGATCTCCTCGTGGGACCGGGTGCCGTGGGTCGCCAGATACAGCTCGTCGCGGGGACCCAGCAGTCCGTGTCCGACGTAATGGACGTACACGACCCCGGTCGCCTCGCGCGCCACCCGCTCGATTACGCCGAGCACTTCCTCGGTGTCCGCGTCGGCCGGGATGCGATGTACATGCTCCGGGCTGACTCCACAAACGTCCGGCAGGGCGGTCTCCAGGTCGTCGAGCGTGGTGGCGACCGAGGGCAGATCATGCAGCTCTGAACCGGATACGTGCCTGTGACTGCCGAACAGGACGGCATGGGCACCGGCCGCGGCGAGTCCGGCTGCTCCAGATATCACCGCTGTGGGGCCTCTGGCGACAGCTCGCCGTCGGCGGGCGGCACCGGGTCGGCTCCCGTGCCGAGGAGGGCGGCCAGCTCCCTCGCCAACTGGGCATTCTGTTCCGCGTTCATTCCTCTGACACGGGTCGCGGAGACGGTGACCGTGGTCCCGTCGGGCCGGGTGATCGTGACGGTCTGGTCGCCCCGGCGGCTCTGCACCCACGCGACGAGCGCTCCGGCGAAGACCACGGCCACGCCACCCGGCCCGAGCACCGCGAGCAGGGCCTCCGCACCCAGCCCCATGGCGTCGGATGGTATCGGTGACGCTGTGTGCCCGCGGATCCGTCCCCTCAGCTCGGGCTCGTCGGACAGCCAGCGGCGAAGGTCGTGCAAGCCGCCGGAATCACCATCCTCGACGGAGACGGTAATGCGCACGCTTCCTCCAGCGGATCGCTCTTCGCACGTCGCGGGGCGCCACCCTACGATGTCCGATCCCAACGGGCCTAGCCGGTTTCCGGTCCCGTTGTGGCGGGCCTGACGCCGTCGGGGGACTGCCTCGCATTGGAGGGATCCGCGCTGACGAGCAGCTGTCACCGAGGCGAGCCGCGGCCTCCTGCCGGAGAGGCCGGCGCAGCGCCTGGGGGAGCACACCTGGGCCCCTTTCAGCCCGCCTGAGGAGGGTGGTGCCAGTGAGCTGGAGGCGCTCTTCGCCAGGAGCGACATGGGCCGTGCTGTCCGGTTACGGATGAAGGGTCCGGGGAGGGGCGGCATGGCTGGCAGGATGGATGCGGATGAGCTGCGGGCCCGGGTGGGGTCCGGGTCACGGAATGAGGGGGCGCCCCGGTGGACAAGGCCGCACTGCTGAAGGATCTGCGCAAGCAGGTCACCGCGCTGGAGGACGACCTCCGGGCTCGTACGGAGTCGGTGGACGAGTACCGCACGGAGCTTGAGCGCGAGTACGGGGCGGCCCGCGAGGCGAGCCGTACGGCGGCGACGTACGGGGCCTGGCGGGACGAGCGGGTGACGCAGGCGGCGGCGGCCTGGGTGCTGGCCACGGTGTTCGTACGGTTCTGCGAGGACAACGGCCTGGTCGACGACCCGTTCATCGCGGGCCCGGGAGAGCGGCTCGCGGACGCGGAGGACCGGCAGGCGGCGTTCTTCCGGGAGAAGCCGGAGCTGAACGACCGGGACTGGCTGGTAGCGGGCTTCGGCCACCTGTCGGATGCGCACAAGGCGGTGGCAGGGCTCTTCGACCGGGGCCACAACGCGCTGTGGGAGCTGAGCCCGTCGTACGAGGCGGCGACGCGGCTGCTGGGCTTCTGGCGCGAGCGGGGCGCGGACGGCGAGATCATCTACGACTTCACGGACGGGGACCTGGACACCCGCTTCCTGGGCGACCTCTACCAGGACCTGAGCGAGCACGCGCGGAAGACGTACGCGCTGTTGCAGACCCCGGAGTTCGTGGAGGAGTTCATCCTCGACCTGACACTGGAACCGGCGGTCGAGGAGTTCGGCCTGGACCCGGCATGGAAGCACAAGCCGGCGGGGTGGCCGGGCGAGGAACCGGTGGTACGGGGCCTGCGGTGCATCGACCCGGCGTGCGGGTCCGGCCACTTCCTGCTGGGCATGTTCGAGCGGCTGCTGAAGAAGTGGCGTGAGGCGGAGCCGGGCACGGCGGACTGGGAGCTGGTGCGGCGGTCCCTGGAGTCGGTGCACGGGTGCGACAAGAACCCGTTCGCGGTGGCGATCGCCCGGTTCCGGATGCTGGTCGCGGTGCTGAAGGCGTGCGGGGAGCGGCGCTTGGCGGCTGCGCCGGAGTTCCCGATCAATGTGGCGGTGGGAGACTCGCTGCTGCATGGGCGGGGGGCGGAGACGGTTACGGAGACGCTGTTCTCGGGTGCAGGGGACGAGGAGCGGACGTTTGCGTTCCGGACTGAGGATGTGTGGGAGTTCGCGGATCGGGTGGATCTGTTGGGGCGGGGGAGTTACCACGTGGTGGTGGGGAACCCGCCTTACATCACGGTGAAGGACAAGCAGGAGAACGAGAACTATCGAAAGGCGTACTTTGCCTGCACCGGGAAGTACGCACTATCGGTTCCGTTCGCGCAACGGATCTTCGAATTGGCCGTCCGGGGATCTGGTGAGAATCGAAGCGGTGGATATACTGGTCAGATTACGGCAAATTCTTTCATGAAGCGGGAATTTGGCAAGTCGTTGATCGAGGCATATTTCAATGGAGGGGTCGAGTATAAAGATCCTCGGGCGAATAGAAAGATGACTTTCTCTGGCATTGAACTAAGTCACGTAATTGATGCTTCGGGGGCCTACATCCCGGGTCACGGAACTCCCACGGTGATCTTGGTGGGACGTAACAGGGTGCCTTTCCAGTCCGATCCAATTCGTTCGGTCTTGGGGATCCGGGGGGAATCTGGGCGACCGGAAGAACCCGCGCAAGGGCCCGTCTGGCGAGCAATCGTCGAACAGGTGGCGAGGCCCGGGAGTGAGTCAGAATGGGTGACAGTGGACGATGCTGATCGAGCCACGTTTGCTGCTTATCCGTGGAGCCTCTCAGGGGGTGGGGCGGGAGACCTGTTTGCGAAGCTTTCGAGCGAGCCTGAGCTGAAGTCTCGAGTGGATGGATCAATCGGCGTCCATGCAATCCTCGGGAACAATGATGTTTTTCTGTCCACAACCCTGCCTGCTCGGTGGGATCGGGATGGGATTCCGGTCAGAAAATTTGTGGCAGGAGAGAACATTCGAGATTGGTCATGCTCCTCGATTCGAGTCGCTTGGCCTTACTCTGCAGAAGAACCTGTATTGAACCTGCAGAAAACGCATCTGTTTTGGTCATGTCGGACCGACCTGCGCGCCGGGCTGGTATTCGGTCGAACTCGAGAGCAGCGCGGCATGGCATGGCATGAATATGCAATGCTTTCGCGGAGTAGGATGGACTCGCCTCTCCTGATCTCCTTTGCCTGTGTTGCGACGCATAATAATTTCAGTCTTCAGCGTGGCGGCGCCATTCACAATCAGCACGCGCCCGTAATCAAGCTCCCGGAGGGGGCTACAGAGGAACAGCATCTCGAATTGCTTGGGGTCTTGAATTCTTCGACGGCTTGCTTTTGGCTGAAACAGGTGAGTCAAGCAAAGGGAGGAGCTGATAACTCTAGTGGTGGTGGGAATCGTTGGGCGCCTGAAGATTGGATCGAGCGCTACGAATTCACCGGAACCAAGCTCCAGGAGTTTCCGATCCCGGCCGAATTGCCGCTTGAGCTTGGCCGCGCCCTCGACGCTCTTGGCCGTGCCCTGACAGCCCGCGAGCCCTCTGCTGTGGTCTCTTCGGCGCTCCCCGCTAGGGTCATCCTTGACGAGGCTGAGGCAGCTCACCTCGCCGTTCGCTCCCAAATGATCGCGCTTCAAGAGGAA
This sequence comes from Streptomyces sp. NPDC048473, assembly GCF_043200155.1. Lineage (NCBI taxonomy): Bacteria > Bacillati > Actinomycetota > Actinomycetes > Kitasatosporales > Streptomycetaceae > Streptomyces > Streptomyces sp. NPDC048473. The sequence goes on along the minus strand of NZ_JBICXE010000012.1, from coordinate 56,756 downwards.
CTGGACTGGACTGTCTACGGTTCGTACAACCTCCTCACACCAGCCGAAGTGGCACGCGCAACCCTTAAAGATTCTGCCGACGCACCCCAATTGGCTCTCGGTGAGCGGGCATTTGAGATTGTTCTGGCTCGAGCAGTGGCCGCCGGCGAGACCGAGACAGCGTGGTTTGACCGGCACGGCTCCCTTCCCGTGACTGAGATTCCTGCTCATTGGCCCGCTGCGTACAAGGCTGTTGTTCAGGCGCGCATTGACATCATTAACTCCCGCAAGGACATCGCGCTCATTGAGAGGCCCGACTGCAAGCGTCGGTGGTCCTCCGAGCCATGGGAGAAGAAGGAGAAGCAAGCCCTTCGAAACTGGTTGCTTGATCGCTGTGAAGACGAGAACCTGTGGTTCAGCCTGCGAGACGGATTCCGCGCCCCTTGCACGCTCACAGTCTCCCAGCTCGCTGACTCTCTTCGTCACGACGCCGAAGTGCAAGCAGTTTCCGAGTTGTACGCCGCCGATCACATGGGCAATCGCGATGCGACACTTGCGATGGTGCTCGCTGACGTCATTTCCGTCGAGCACGTACCCCACCTTGCCGCCCTGCGATACAAGGACTCGGGTCTGCGTAAGCGCGAGCAGTGGGAGCAGGTGTGGGAACTCCAGCGCGAGGAAGATAGGAGGGGGGAGCGGCTCGACATCCCTGTACCTCCGAAGTACAGCTCTGCTGACTTCCTCAAGCACACGTACTGGTCGCACCGAGGCAAGCTGGACGTGCCCAAGGAGCGGTTCATCTCCTACCCCGACGCGTCGCCCGACTCGGACCCGACTCTCCTGCTTGGCTGGGCCGGCTGGGATCACAAGGACCAGGTGCAGGCCCTGATCAACGTGATCAATGACCGGACTGAACAAGCTGGTTGGGAGACGCCGCGCCTGACGCCGCTCATCGCGGGCATCCAGGAACTGATGCCTTGGGTTCACCAGTGGCACGGCGAGTACGACGCAGAGTGGGACGGTGCGCCCGCTGAGGAGTACCAGGCGTACCTGGACGAGCAGCGCGCCAAGTACGGGCTCTCGGCGGAGGACCTCAGAGCCTGGCGGCCGGAGAAAAAGACCCGTGGCCGGGCGAAGAAGGCTGACTGACCCCCGCCTACACGGTCGTGCACATGGAGACGCCCCCGCCACCGTCATATTTCGGGTGATGGGGGCGTCGTCCGTGCGTGGTCAGTTCTGGGCGGCGAACTCCAGGAACGCCGCCCAGCCGCCATCGGCGACAGTCAGGATCGGCCCAGCCTTGACCTTCGAGTCGCGTACGTGGACGGCACCGGGGCAGGCCGCGACCTCGACGCATTCGCCGCCCGAGCCGGTGCTGTAGCTGCTCTTGAACCAGGCCCGTTCAGACACAGCCTGCTTGGGCTCTTCGACGTTCATGCTTCTCCTAGCAACTTCTCGACAAAGGCCAGCGACTCGCGCGGGCTGAGAGCCTGAGCCCGGAGGATTCCGTACTGCTCTTCAAGCTCCCGGACCGACGCCCGATCTGTATAGAGGCGGCTGTCCTTGTACGCCTCCACGTAGGCGATCCTCTGCCCTTCCTTCGTCTCGATCAAGGTGAAGGGCGCTTCCAGTCCAGCATGCTCCTCCCGCTCGATCGGCATCACCTGGATTTCGAGGTTGCGGCGCTGGCCGTGAGCCAAGATCTGCTCCAGCTGCTCCCTCAGTACAGAACGCCCGCCGAGCGGGCGGCGCAACAGGAACTCCTCGATGACGAAGCTGATCGTAGGCAACGGCGCGGCGGAGAGGATGGCTTGGCGTGCGATGCGCGCTGCCACGCGCTGCCCGATTTCGTCCTCGGCCAGCAGCGGGCGCCCCATAGAGAAGACCGCGCGCGCGTAAGCTTCTGTCTGCAGCAGCCCGGGTACAGCCTTCGTTGCGTATACGTGCAGTTCAACTGCCTGCACTTCCAGCCGCGCCGCATCCCGAAAGAACGCCGGATACTGAGCCCGAGCCACCTCCTCCTTGCTGGCCTTCAGAACCCCACCGGCATCCAGCAGTTCGTCCGCCTGGTCGATGAACTTCGGCTGCGGGATACGACGGCCCTGCTCGAACGACGCGATGGACGACGCCGCGTACCCGGTCATCGCCCCGAACTCCGCCCGCTCCAGTCCCGCCCGTACCCGGAAGAGCTTCAAGTGCTGGCCAAACACGTGCAGGATGCCCGACCCGACCTCGTACTCGCACTCCGGCTGCTGTCGCTGATCGTCCACGTCCCACGCCTCCCGTTACCGTGCCGCGTCGCCCTGCCTGCCCCGAACGTCCCGCCTACGCATCGGCCAACGCAGCCCACTGGGGTCGGTCATGCCCCGCACCGCGTACAGCCCGCGCGTGGACGCGTACAACAGGGGCCCGTCGGCGCGTCTCTCCTGGTCAACGGTATGCACGCACCGAGATCGTTTACTGCCTGAACCGAACAGTTCCCCCAGAAGTGCGCAGCGAGGAACGTGAGGTGCGCATCGCCCAGCTTGTCCCTCGACAAGCACGTGATCCAGGCCCTCAGAGCCAATGTGGCTTCACGTTCCCAGCAGGGTTGTCATGCGGGTGCTCCGCAGATCCAAGCGGCGTGTTCGGGCTCGTCCCGGATCGCTCAGGTGGGCTTGGCGATGTTGTCCGCTCCGAGCAGCCGCAGCCTGCCGACGGTCAGATTCCGCAAAGCGGCCATCGCCTGCGGCGCGATGCCGGTGCGGATGGTGGAGGCGTCCTCGGCGAACACCACATCGCCCTACGCGGGCAGCGCAGGGAACACGACCACTGAGCCATCCTTGTCACGCGCAATTTCAATCGCCACGTCTGTCGCCCGGCTGTCGACCATGGCGCCGTCGCCCAGCTTGTGAATTCGGTGTGTCGCGCGCATCAGGCGATCGACTTCACCGGTCGTGAAGACCGGCCGCAAACTCTGCGGGCGTGCCAGCTCCAACGCCGACAGGCGTTCCAGAACACCGGCGATGCTCGACTGCAGTGTGTCGAGGCGCTGATGGTCGGCCTTGAGTGTGCGGGCGAAGTTCTCGAACAAGTTGGCAGGGTCGCTCTGGGCGTGCTCGACGGCCTGTAGGACGATGACCCGCTGCTTCAGCGCGATGGCCAGGGCAGCGAGTTCGAGGTGGGCGCGGAACGCGCCGCCCTGGTCGTCGAGGCCGGGGAACGACTTGGCCAGCGTGCCGATCTCGACAGCCTCGCCATCGGGCAGCTTGTCGAGTGCGCTCTGCCACCGGGCAAGGCGGCGATCAGCTTTGCCCAGCGCCGTGTTGATGGCGTGCACTGCCGAGTCCAGTCCCAGCGAGGCACCGAGCTTGCCCTGGTCGAGCAGAATGGCAGTGGCTTTGTCGATGGCATCGCGGCAGCCGTCGAGCTCGCTGTGCTCGTCTTCGAGTTTCTGTTCGTGCAGTTGCTCCAGCAGTTCCGTGATGTGCTCGATAGCCTGCTGGCGCTTGTGGTTGGCATGCGCGCTCACCCCTACCGCAACGGCCATGAGCACGAGCGGCGCGGCCACGGTGAGCGCCGCGCTGCCTGTGACCGCGACGCCGGCCGTTGCGCCGGCTCCACCGACTGCGCCTGCTGTTGCCGCTTTACCGACCGGCACGAACGTCGCATTGGCTGCGATGCCCGTCGAGTTCATGAGCGCACTGTGGATGCCACCGGCCGTCGCCTTCGACGCCATCGGGCGAACGATGCCTTGACCGAACTGGGCGGCAACCTTCGCCGGAACCACCATGCGATAGAGGCCTTCGCCGGCAGCGGTCGCCGTGGCCGGCGCAGAGGAACTTCGCGCTGATTGCGTGATGAGCTGCGACAGGTGCTGCGCCAAGGGGCTCACGGCGTCGAGCGGGATACCTCGGCTGCGGTCGATCTGGTCGGGCAGCGGATGCATCTCAAGTGTGGCGATCGGCGCATCGGCCAGACCGGCTAGCACACCGCGCAGTTCAGCCAAGCGCTCAACCGTCATCGGCCCGTCTCCGGCCAATGCGGGCACCTGGACGTCGCCGGTCGCCAGCGTCCACACCGGAACGATCGCCTTGCGGTAGTTAATCAACGTCTCCCCCTTGTTTCCCCACAACAGCCTACGGCCGACGTGGGACAAGAACGGCACGAACTTGTGCCTGTCATCTACGGGCGCCGTATCCCCGTTAACTGACGATCTGACGCCTTCCGGGAGCTTGCAACGGTTCTGATCCAGAGCCCGTTGCCCCGACAACGAGTGGGCTCGAGGAGGCGAAGCATTGCTTGGCCGAGCTGCGTTCCTGACGAGCGTCCGCCTCCCGTCGCCGCCGACGGCACAGCGGACACCGACCCGAGGTCGCATATGCGCCAATGCCCTCTGCGCACAGCGCGCGAAGCTGACTAGGGTGATCGTTCCTGGCGGACCGGAACGAGGGGGCGGACCGTATGGCGGCGAGCAGTGAGCGACGGCGCAGGGCGGACATCGTGCGCTACTGGCGGGCGGTGGAGATGTTCAGCCCGCAGAAGGTGGAGAAGACCTCGCCGCCGAAAGGCATGTATCCCGTGGAATCCGAGCGCCCCTTGCCGTGGGAAGAGGGGCATCCCGTCCGGCGACGGAGCCCGGGCCGGAACATGGTCAGGCAGCACACCGTCTACTGCGGCGTGTACCCGGTCGCGTCCGTCCGCGATGTGCTGCTTGATGTCTTCGGCGGCAGCGAGGAGGACCACGACGGCCGTGTGGATGGTGACAGTGCTCTGTTGGCCTTCGAGGTCACTGATGAGGGGCTGCTGGTCCAGGACTCCATCACCTTCTCCGCGTGCGCCTGGGCGACGAGGCGCAGCCGTAGGCCCGGCCCGGGGGCCCAGGGATGGCTCGACGGCTTCGAGGCGGAGGCGGACGCGTGCGAAGGTGTTGTGCTGGGTGTCGGCGACGGCAAGGTGACGATCGCGGACGCGGTGCCAGGGCGGCGGCAGCGGCCTTTCGCGGGGTTGCTGTGCGAGATCACGGTCGGCGCGGTCGGTGGTGCCCTGAACGCCGCGCTCGGGCCGATACTCGGTGACCTGGCGGTCGGTGCCGTCACTGGCGCCGTCGATGCCGTGGCCAACGGCGGCGCCAGACGTTCTGCCAGGCGCGAGGACGAGGGTTCGCTGGACGAAAGCCCGTTGGACGAGGGCGCAGCCGATGCGGGGGACGACGACGAAGCCCCGCCGCGGCTCGGGGAGAAGCCGCTGACCGTGCGTGACCTGTCGGCCGTCACCCGCTGGGTCGCAGAACAGTTCGGCGTCACCGACGACCTGCGGCCGGAGACGATCCGGGTCCAGTGCAGATCTGTGTCGAGGCGGAAGGCCGGCCGGTCGGGCGGGTCGGACTTCCTGAACAGCTTCATCGCGGCGGACCTAGGCTTGGTCGCGGGCAGCCTCTCCAAGGACGAGCCAGGGCCTGCGCTACGGGACTATCTGACCGCTTCGACCACGCTGCGCGGCCGTACGCGCATCGACCTCAAGCACGAACCCGGAGCGGTACTCGACGGCGTTCAGCCAGTCCATTTCCCGCTCGGGCGATGGCCTGCGAAGACGGAGCACCCGCTGGTGCTGAGCCAGCAGTTCGCAGTCAACCGGATCGTGGAGCAACTCGCCGACACCGACGGGCTGTACGCGGTGAACGGCCCGCCCGGTACGGGCAAGACCACACAGCTGCGGGACCTCATTGCATCCGTCCTGGTCATGAGGGCGGAGCGCCTGGCCGAACTCCGGCGGCCCGATGACGCGTTCACCGGCCAGGCGCACCGCTGGAGCACCGGCACCTACCAGCGGTCGGTCGCGTCGCTCAAACCGGAGCTGGTGGGTTACGAGATGGTGATCGCGTCGGCCAACAACGGCGCTGTCGAGAACGTCTCCAACGAGATCCCGGCGCTCGAATCCGTCGCTGCGGAGTGGCGGGAGGAAGCGTCCTTCTTCCCGGAACAGGGTCGCCTTCTTCTCGACGGCGCACCGTCGTGGGGAACCCTCGCCGCGAAGCTCGGCAACAAGGGGAACCGTTCGGATTTCCGCAACAAGTACTGGTTCGGCCCTCCGCGTGAGGAGCGGGCCGAGCGTGGCGAGGGCATGCGGGACGTCCTGAAGGCGGCTGCTTCGCGCGGCTTCGACCTGATGCGGTGGCGGGAATCCGTGGCCCGCTTCAGGGGTGCACGGCAGACGGTGCAGGCCCTGCAGGACGAGCGTCAGCGAGCCTATAGGGCGCTCCTGGACTTCAACGGTTCGGACGCGGCCGTCACTACCGCCCAGGAGGCGGTTGTCAGCGCCCAGCAGGACCTCGACGCACTTCGGCAACCGGCTGCGGAGGCCCGTGCGGCTCGCGGCAGGGCACAGAGGGACCTCGCCGGCCCTGCGGGCCGGAGGGCGGAGCACCGTCGGCACCGTCCCGGCCTGACCGCGGGCATCTTCACCCTCGGCGCGGCGCAGCGCGACTGGCAGACGGAGGACCAACTGCTGGCCGTAGCGGAGCAGACAGCTCGGGCCGCGTACGAGGAACACACCCAGGCGGCCGCCGCGTTCGACCGGGCCGAAGCTGCCCGCAGAGGTGTCCTGGACGAAGCCAGGCGGGTGCTCCAAGCGGCGGAAGGACGCCACGCACAACTCCGGGCCACCTTGGGGGCAGCCCTCGAGCGCTGGGACACTTTCATTCCGGGCCAAGAAGAGCGCGGCGAGCGGACAGAGGAGGATGCCAGGGAGCTCTCCTCGCCCTGGTCCGATCCGGAGTTCACCCGGGCCCGCACCCGTCTCTTTCTCGCCGCGATGGATCTGCACCGTGCGTTCATCGAAGGCGCGGCCGACCGGATGCGCAAGAATCTCGACGCCGCGATGGACGTCCTCTGCGGCGACGCTCCCAAGACCCTGAAGCCGGAGGTGGTGCTGGCGGCCTGGCAGAGCCTCTTCCTCGCTCTGCCGGTCGTCTCCACCACCTTCGCCTCACTGGACCGGATGTTCACGGGGCTGGGGCCCCGGTCGCTCGGCTGGATGCTGATCGACGAGGCCGGCCAGGCGACCGCCCAGATGCCGGTGGGTGCTCTGTGGCGGGCACGCAGGGGTGTCATCGTGGGCGATCCGCTGCAGCTGGAGCCGGTGGTCACGCTGCCGCACACGGGTCAGCAGGCGCTTCGCCGCACCTTCGGTGTGGCTGAGGAGTGGGAACCGTCCCGCACCTCGGCGCAGCGCGTCGCGGACCGGCTGAACAGCTACGGCACCTGGCTGCCCGCGCCCCAGGGCTCGGAGGACGACCGGGTGTGGGTGGGGTCGCCCCTGCGCGTGCACCGGCGCTGCGACGACCCGATGTTCACGATCAGCAACGAGATCGCCTACGACGGGCTCATGGTGCACGGGGTGCACCGGGACGACGACTACGCGGTGGCGCGGCGCGGCGTGTGGTGGCCGGTGAGCGGCGGGCGCGCACCGCAGGGCAAGTGGTCGCCGGACGAGGGGGATTGCGCGAACGTCATTGTGCACCGGCTGGTCGACCAGGGCCTTGACCCGGAGCGTGAACTCTTCGTCATCAGCCCGTTCCGGGATGTCGTGGCCGGACTCCGTCGCAGCCTGTGCCAGGTTGTCCCCCGCGACAGGGTGGGAACCGTGCACACGACCCAGGGGAAGGAAGCCGACGTAGTGCTGCTGGTCCTCGGCGCGGGCGGGGACAAGGCAGGCCCGCGAGCCTGGGCGGCCTCCGCACCGAACCTGCTGAACGTCGCAGTGAGTCGGGCTCGTCGGCGGCTGTTCGTCGTGGGTGACCACGACGCATGGCGTGGACATCAGCACTTCGACGTACTCGCACGTCAGCTGCCGTGCATCTCGGAGGCCGAGCAGGCGGCCATGCGGGAACTCGCCCCGACGGTGCTCGCCGAAGGGTGCCGCTGCCGATAGGCAAGGGCGCAGTCCACCCGGGGCGGTGGCAGAAGCGGGCCCTCCAAGCCGAGCCCGTCACGCTCCGTTACGTGTACAGCGCGCACATGCACGCGTACAGCCCGTTCTCGTCCGCGCGTCCGCCCTGGTCAACGGCATGCGTGGGCGAGATTGTCGTCGACATGAGCCGAGCGACTACCCCAGAGGTGCCGGTCCAGCAACCGGCTTCACCCGTACGCGAATTCGCCATGCAGTTCACCTCCACTCCACGCGGCGCCCGGCTCGCTCGGCGCCTCGTCTCGCACCGGCTCGACGAGTGGGGCCACCCCTACGACTCCACCCCTAACGAGACCTTGACCCTGATCGCCGCCGAGCTGGCCGCGAACGCCATCCGTCACGGCCACGTGTCCGGACGCGACTTCCACGTGAGGCTCATCGAATGCACATCCGAGGCAACGACGGTTCTCCGCATCGAGGTTGCTGACACCTGCACCGAGCGGATTCCTTCCCCCGAGGCGCCCACTCCGCCGACTGCCGACGATGAGTCAGGTCGTGGTCTGTTTCTCGTCTCGCAGCTCGCAGACCGCTGGTGCGTGGCACCTCGCGTCGGAGCCCCGGGCAAGAGCGTATGGGCGGAACTCGAACTCAATCACCGGTAGTCCATCGGACTCTTCGACCCGACGAAGCCGGGGGGAGGGGCACCCAGCTGTTCCCCACCACTGGCCCCTCGGCGCCGCCTCAGCCGCAGGAGCTCGCCCCAGCGTCCGTAACGATCACGTCCTCAAGCCGGACGGACAGTGACTGGTCGCGCCGGGGGTCCCACAGCCATACGCGGTCCCCGGACGTGCCGAAGGTGAGCAGAGAGCGCGTAGCGGCAAGCGGACCGTTGAAGACAGGGATCTCCTTGGACACGGGCTTGACACAAACGAGTCGGCCCTGGACTCCGTAGTACGTCGCCGGGGTCTCGCCGGATGCTGCAGCCACGCGTGCTCGGTTCGCGGCCGCTTCCGCTCCGACGAGTCCGGCGGTCAGGGAGATCCCGATGACGAAGAGGCTCATGAGCGGAACGCCGATCCGGACCATGCCTCGCGCGTGGACCCACTGGTGGTAGTGGCGCAGCCAGCCGGCGATTGCCAGCACCACTACCGCGAGCCCGAGCGCGATTCCGATGGGCTTGAGCGAGGCCGCGTAGGACCAGTACACCGAGACCTGGATGGCGTCGGAAGGGACGCCGAACCCGGCCTTGAGATACATCGTGTGCAGCAGGCCGCCGAACCAGGGCAGGCTCAGGGCGAGCGCGGGGACGAGTGCCGGTACGGCCCAGTTGGCGTTGCGGCTGAACCAGGAGTGAACCAGGGCGTACCCGAGTCCGTAGAGGATCAGGGCACAGAGAGCCACCCCGAGCACTGCGTACGCCGTCACGCGCGCCACTTGCGCCGGGGGACCGGGCATGGTGAGGGCCAGCAACAGGCCGGCCACGGTCATCGGGGCGACGGCCACAGTGCCCCAGACCATGGTGACGGCAAGAGGCCGCTCCTCCCTGCGGTTGGTGATCTCATGGCCCACGGGCCACACCAGAGCGCACGCCATGAGCAGCGGCACCAGCACGAACAGGCCATGCGTGGCCGCAGTGGCGAATCCGCAGGCGACCGCCAGGCCCAGGCCCGCCAACAGGGGGCCTGCCAGGCGCCATGCCGACACCGGACTCGGCGGTGGAGCGTCGGGGTCCCGGCCTTCCATGCCCATAGGGATGCGTAGTTGGAGGCCCTGTGGGTCGTACGGGCGCCCGGTGAGCGTTCCGCGCTCCAGACGCTGTTCGAGCGCTTCGACGGAAGGGCGACCGGTCTGCTTGAGAATACGGACGGTGGAGATCACACCGAGCGACGTGCGCAGGGCTGCGACCCAGGCTCGAGGGCTTGGGGAACCCGAGCGGGCGGACGTCTCCGGGAGCCGGCGGTGGGCGTGGAAGATGGACCGGTAGTCGTGGGCCAGGTCGTGCTCGATGAGGAACGCATCCACCACCCACATGCCCGCCTGGTGGCGGCGAGCGAGGTTCTCGATCTCGGAGACCGCAGCCTGCACTGCGCCGAAACGCGCACCGTGCAGCCGGACTTCGACCAGCAATCCCACACGGCCGGGGCCGAGCGCCGAGGCGTCCGCGGTGTCGTCGCGAGGAAGCCATGGCCGGACCGACCACCCACGCCCCTCCAGGAGCTGTGCCGTGAGATTCGTCTCGTCCGGGCTGTCGACGACCGCGACCAGGACCTCGATCCGGCGGTTGAAGGGCTCGTTGGGCAAGGCCGCCGTGTCCGCACGGTCGACAGAACCTCCGGGGTCACCGGGACCGGCGGCCCCGGACCCGGTTCGCGGACCCGGTACCGTCCTTCCGGCCGAGCGTTGGGTGGCCGTCCGTAGCGTTCGTAACATGCCGCTCTCTCCGTTCCGAAGCTGCTCCCGCACTCCGTCAGCGCTCCTGCACCGGTCGTGCTTAGTTGGCCGAGATAGCTCTCTCGTATCACGGCCAAGCCTGGAACCATGCGCTTCATCGCCCCGGGGAGCACGAAGGGGCCAACGAGGGGAAGCACAGAGCACCATGGCGTTCAAGGACGATCCGGCGGAGAGCGGGACCGGGACCGATGCCGGAAGAGGGCTCGGACGAGGGATCTTCGACTGCGACGGAGCCCATCAGAGCCCTCGAAAGAACGACTACGAGCGGGTCTTCCAGAGCGGGATGGTCGTCCTCGACACCAACGTGCTGCTCAACCTCTACCGCTCCAACGCCCGTACCCGGCAGGACACCCTGGCGGTGCTCACGAAGCTACGGGACCGGCTCTGGGTGCCGCACCAGGTGCTCACCGAGTTTTGGCGCAACCGCGAGCAGAAGTCCGTCCGCCACCACCACAGCACCAAGGCCAAGGAAACATCGGCGGCCTTGGAGCGGGTTCGGCGGTCCGCAAGTGACGCCGTCGATCGGTGGGTCAAGGACGTACGCCTCAAGCACGACGAAGTTGTCACCCAGCGGATCAACGAGAGTCTGTCCGCACTCACCGATACCGTGGAGGAACTGCAGGGGATCATCGACGGTCAGGCCGAGCGCGACGCGCTGGAGGGCACGGCCGAGACCCACAGCGACCCCGTGCTCGTGGAGCTGGAGCCTCTCCTGTCGGGCCGCATCGGCGAGCCCCTGCCGACGGACGAGTACGACAAGGCCGTCCAAACGGCTCAGAAGCGGGCCGACGAGGAAATCCCGCCCGGGTACGAGGACTTCAAGACCAAGCCTGCCGAGCGGGCCGCCGGAGACTACCTGCTGTGGTTGCAGTTGCTGCAGGAGGCTCAGCGACGTACCTGCGATGTGCTGCTGGTGACGGGTGACGTCAAGAAGGACTGGTGGCAGCAGCGAGATGGTGACATCCCGGCGCGACCCAGGGCCGAGCTGGTGGTGGAGCTGAGGGAGCAGGCAGGCGTGCGCCTCTACATGCTGACTCCGGCGGAGCTGCTCACCTGGGCCGAGCAACTGCTCGAAGGGCTGCACGTCGACAAGGACTCGGTGGACGACCTGGAGCAGCTGCGCGGAGCGGACCGGGACGACGACGAGCTGGAGGAAGGCTGGAGCCAGCAGTCGCTGGACGCGTTCATCGAGCAGCTTGTCGTGCGCTATCCGGCGCATGCCAAGGTGATCGTCGCCGCTGCTGCGAACGGAGGGTTCGTGGACCGGGACACGGTGTACGACCTCGCGGGCTACCCGCCGGATCGGCAGCTCAAGGGGTTCACCCGGCCGGTCAGCACCGTTGCACGTGAACTGGAGGACCTGGGGGTGCTGAGCGGCGAGGAGCCGTTCCTGCTGCACACCATCTACGGATCGCTGACGGAACCCTCCTGGGCCAGCGGATTCCGTATCCCGGACGAGACGATCCCGCTGCTTCGTGAGTCCTTCGAGGGCGGTCAGCTCTGGCCGGCTTTCTCCAAGGGCGGTGCTGAGTCCGCTGAGGAAGACAAGGCATCGGAGCGCGACGAGTCGTAGGCGATCGGCGTCCTCCGGCTGATTCGCGCCCTTGTCCCTGTCTTCCGCCCATGTCACACAGGTGGGGGCGATACAGGAGACAGGGGGCGATCATGGACGATGGCGCGGGGTGGAACGGCAAGGGGGCGAGTCCCTCGGCGTGGGCACAGAAGCGCTTCGGCACACAGGCGAGCGGTCTCGTTGCGGGCGTACCGAAGCGACTGACGCGGGCACATCAGCGGGCGAGGGCCGTCCATGCCGAGGCGAATCTCAAAAAGCGCGGACCGTACGGACACGTCCTGGCCGAAGCGGTACGCGAGGAGCTGGCCGAGGAAGCCGTTGCCCTCGGCGGCACGGTCCGTGAGCTGCGCGGCTACGCCTACGCGGTGATCAACGGCCACGCCCTGTTTCCGTTCCGGTACGCCGACCGTGCGGTCCCACTCGATCGTGCGCGGTTGCGGGCCGATGTATCGCCCCAGCGCAGGCGCATGCTGACCGCCCACGGGCCCGAGGCGCCGGAGGGCCTCTTCCCGCTCGACGACATTCTCACCACGGACGAGTACGAGGAACTCCACGAGGCTTTCGAAGAGCTCGGGCGCACCACGAAGCTCGTCTCCGTGTTCTTCACCTCCGCGTGGGAGGACGGTATTCACGCCATCCACTGGGGAGATGCGCACCTCGACGGAGACCGGACGTTCACGTGGTCGCACGTCGAGCCGCTGACCCCGGAGAGGAGGTGACGCGAAGAGCCTTTCGCTGATGTTTCCATCTCTTGGCTGGTATGCCGTGTGAGCTGGCAAGATAGGGGCGAGATGCGCGCAGCGCGGAATATGTGAACCGCCGAGTGAGGGAACGAGAGTCACCGATGCCCACGAATGAGCTCTTCCTGCGGGATGTCATCGACATCAAGGAAGACGTCCATGCCGGCGATTTCAAGGTGGAGCTCACCGGTGGCTTCACCGAGACCGATGCCCGGGTCGCCGAATATGTGGTCACCGACCAGCTCAAGGCTGCCTTCGGCAAGGCCCTCGGTATCGTGCGCGCCGCCGCTCGCGGTGGCAACTCACATGCCGCCTACCTCCACGGTTCATTCGGTTCAGGTAAGAGCCACTTCCTGACCGTGTTGCACGCGGTGCTGAACAACGTGCCGGCTGCCCGTGCCAAGCCGAGGCTCCAGGAAGTCATTGCCGAACACGACGACTGGCTGAAGGGCAAGCGGTTCCTGATGGTGCCGTACCACCTCGTCGGCTCGACCGACCTGGACTCGGCACTGCTCGGTGGGTACGTCGCTGAGGTGCGGCGGCTCCACCCTGATGCGCCCGTCCCGCCCGTCTACCGAGCGGATTCCATGCTCGCCGACGCGGAGAGGTTTCGCGCGGCGATCGGTGATGCGGCCTTTGCAGAGTTGCTGCCTGTGACCGGTGGCACGTCCGAAGTGGTCGAGGACGATCTGGATGTGATCGACGGGGCCACCACGCAGTGGACACCGGCCGAACTGCACCGGGCCTTCTCCGCGCTCGCCGGTGATCCGCTGCGGGATCGGCTGGTCTCCGCACTGCTGACCGGGCCGATGTCTTCGTACGCCGAGGGCGCCCGAGGCGATGCACACGCGTTCCTGCCGCTGGAGAACGGTCTCGCCGTGATCAGCCGGCACGCCAAATCACTCGGCTATGACGGCATCATTCTCTTCCTCGATGAGCTGATCCTCTGGCTGCAGGCACACATGTCGAACCGCGAGAAGGTGAACTCCGAGGTCAGCAAGTTGGTCAAGCTGATCGAGTCGGGGGACAGCGCGCGGCCGGTACCGATCGTTTCGCTCATCTCCCGACAGCGCGATCTCTCCCAGCTCGTCGGCGCCGATGTAGTGGGCGCGGACGTGAAGAATCTGGAGCAGCAGGTCGAGTACCTTGCCGGGCGCTTCGACGTGATCAGTCTTGAGGACCGCAATCTGCCGGAGATCATCAAGGAGCGCATTCTCAAGCCCAAGGACCAGCTCGCCCGGGCTGCTCTCGATGATGCCTTCGCGACCATCGAGTCGAGTAATTCGCAGGTCAAGGATGTTCTGCTCGACGCTCATGGTGCGACACATGCTGATTGGGCAGACTTTCGGGCGGTATATCCCCTTTCGCCCGCATTACTCAATGTTCTTGTGGCGCTCTCCGGCGCCCTGCAGCGCGAACGCACTGGTCTCAAACTGTTGCAGGAGATGCTTCGGAGGCGGCGCGCGGACATCAAGCTGGGCGAACTGATCCCGCTCGGTGATCTGTGGGACGTGCTCTCGGACGGTACCGGGGAAGCCTTCACCGACCGCCTCAAGAGCGAGGCCGAGGCCGCGCACACCTTCCACGCCAAGGTCCGGGCGCACCTCCTGGAGAAGTACGGCTCCGAGCAGAGCGAAAAGTTCATCGCCGACGACCGGTTCGTCAAGACTCTGCTTCTTGCCGCGCTCGCCCCCGATGTCCCGGCGCTCAAGAGGCTCACCGGCGGGCGGATCGCCGCGTTGAACCACGGCTCGATCCGCTCCCGTACCGTCGCTCCCGGGTCGCTCGTGGTGACCCGACTGCGTGAGCTGCAGGCCGAGTTCGGCGAAATTCGCGCCGATGGCGACCAGGACCCCGTCTTCACGCTTCACCTGTCCGACCTGGACATCGAGCCGCTGCTCGACATGGTCGCCGACGAGGACAGGACCGGAGCCCGGCGGATCTGGGTCAAGGACCAGTTGTGGAAGGCGCTCGGACTCAAGGACTCCGGAGCCTTCGTGTGTGAGCACGACATCGTGTGGCAGGGAACGAAGCGCACCGCCGAGTTCGTCTTCGAAAACGTCCGTGACACCGCGCAGTTGTCCGCCGACCAGTTCTGCCCAGGCGTGGACGGGCGGGTCCGGTTCATTCTGGACTATCCCTTCGATGACGGTCAGCACTACCCGAATGACGATGCACAGCGCGTCGAGGCGCTCCGGTCCGAAGGGCTCATGGCTCCGACGCTGGTCTGGCTGCCCTCGTTCTTCTCCGAGCAGAAGAGTGCCCAGCTCGGGCGGTTGATCAAGATCAACTATTTGTTGGAGCGGGACCGGCTCGACGACTATGCAGGGCACCTCCACTCCGACGACCGGGTACGCGTGCGCCACCAGCTCGCAGCCCAGCGCGACACCCTCACCTCACAGCTCGCCGCGACGCTCGCTCAGCTGTACGGCATCGCGAAGGTGGACGAGAACAGCGTCTCCGCGGAGGTGAGCGAGGGAAAGCACATCCTGTCGCTGCTGCCCGAGTACGCGAGGCCGCAGCTGCAGGGCGGCAAGTCGTTCCAGGACAATCTGCAGCACCTCGCCGATGGTGTCTTTCGCGCTCTCTACCCCAAGCACCCGGACTTCAGCAGGACCGGAGACCGCAAGGCTGTCAGTCTCGGAGAGCTGAAGACCGCTCTGACCTGGATCACCCGTGCCATGGACGACGGCGGCCGCCGTATCGAGGTCGACAGCCACCATCTCAAGATCGTCAAGAGAATCGTTGAACCGCTGGAACTCGGCCAGGTTCATGATGGCCCGCTGGTTCTGCGCAACGACTGGCGTGCGCGTATCAACCAGGCCGCCCACCAGTACCGCCCCGGAGCCGAGGACCTGACGGCCGAGGAGGTCCGCACCTGGATCGCTGAGGATCTCGGCTGGACCGGCCTCGACAAGAACACCAGCAGCCTGATCATCGCGACCTACGCACTGCTCGACGACCGTGCCTGGACCTACCACGGCAGCCCGCTGCCCCAGCCGCCCGAGCTGGAGCGCATCGGCGCCGGCTACGGGCTGCGAGCACAGCAGTTGCCGACCGACGAGGAATACGCGACCGCGAGGGTACGGGCGGCAAAGCTCTTCGGCGTGCCCGTCCAGCCGACACTATTCGCCCGGAATGTGAACAAGCTCTTCACCGGCGTCAGTGAGAAGGTCGCGGAGTTCGAGCAGTCGGTCAACGCCTTGCGCACCTCGCTGAGCAGGCACGCGGAGGCGCTCGGTATGGACCGGGAGACCAGTGAACGGCTGTCCTCCGGGAAGGACGCGGCGGACCTCCTGGCCCGTCTCGGGCGCCACCGGGACGCGACCGCGCTCGTACGGGAGCTGGCAGGTGCCTCCCACGACACCGGTGACACTGTCCTCGCTACCGCAATCACCTCGGCAGGCGATGTCCTCCAGGCGCTCGACGACGCGGACTGGGCGTTGCTGGACGGTGTGCGGGGGTTTGCGGGGCGGCAGGACAGTGTGGGGGAACGGGCCGAACGGCTGATCGCGGAGATTGCCGAGACCGCTGCGACCAGCGAATTCGAGCGTTCGCTGATCCCCGTACTCGGGTCCATCCGGGCCAAGGCCGTGGTCCTGGTCCAGGACGCGGCCCGGCTGACACAGGTGGAGACGCCCGTCACACCGCAGCCGGTGGCGGTTCCCGAACCGCCCGCCGCCGACGACGTATCCCTCACCCAGCACGGCAGGCCGTCCGTCCCTTCCAGCGACCCCGCCACGTCAACGGCCCCCGGTCAGCCGAGCACGGGCCTCTCCCGTACGGTCAGGCTTCAGCCCAGCCACGTCGAGAACTCGCTGAACAAGGCCATCGACAATCTCTGGGACGAGATCCTGGCCTACTCGGCCGCGCACCCCGGCATGGCTGTGGAGATCACGTGGCAAGTGGTCCCTGCCGAGGACGGCACCACCAGTTCCACCGAAGACGAGACGCAGTCCTGATGGCTCTGCGGCCGCTCATCGACCGGCGGATCGTCGAAGCCCTTCTGGAGACCGAGCTACGCCGTGCCGCGGAGTGCAGACTTCTGCTCGTCAACGCGCGGTACGACAGCACGGCTCCGACGGAGTTCACTGCCCGCATCGACGGTAGGCAACGGCCGGTGAGGGTCACCGACCAGGACTCCGTTCTCGGGATCGTCGCCGCGTGGCAGGAGCTCCTGGACGGCTCGGAAGCCGATCGGCTGCTCGTCGTCACCAGCGATGTTTCGGCAACTGTTCTGGGCTGGGATGTACGCGCACACGCGGTGGGACGTCGCAGCCTCAGCGTCGACCGGGCCGAGATCGTCAAGCAGTTGTTCGGTGCTACCGACCTCGATCCCCGGATGATCAGGGAGACGTGGCTGCTCACGGCGCTGCTGGAAGCCGAACCGGTGGACGGCTGGCCGCGCAGCGGCTCGGTTCTCACCCGGGACGCCGCAGTACGGGCGCTGATCGGCGAGCGGCTGGGCCTCGGACGTGGTTCCACGGGCCACCGCCTCGAACTGGACACGAATGCCCTGCTCGCCTGGTCCCGGACGACAGCCGGTCCTGCCCGGTTCCAGGAGCTGCCGGGGGCGGAACGCAGCGGCCTGACCGCTTGGCTTACCGACACCGTCGGAGCAGCCGCACCCACCCTGCTCTCCCTGGTCGCCGATGGCCGGGGGCAGGATGCGATGGCGCTCGGCGTGCTGGGGTCTGTACTGAGCGCACCAGAGGCCCCTGCCGGGACAAGCTTCGCGCTCGGGGGCCTTTTCGGCTCCACCCTGCGCTCGGTGGAGGACCTGCCGAAGTTCACCGCCTCGGTGATCGGTACCCTCGCGCGCTGGATCGCCGAGGCCGAGGTCAGTACTCCTGCAGGCGCCGAGGCGCGCCAGCGCGTGTACGCCGTGCTCGACCGGGCCGACGAACTCGCCTCCGAAGCAGGGCTGGGGCAGGCGCTGCGCGTCGACCCGCTATTGCCGTCGGGCTTCAGGGCGCGGCTGCGGGATCTGGCCGCCGCTCTCCCGGATTCCTCCAAGACGGCCGAGGCTGCTCTGGACCAGGTACTGGCACACCAGCTGGCACGCCTGCACCCGGCGAGCTGCGAGGCGGCGCGGATGGCAGTGAGGGTGGTGCGGTGGCTCGATGGGCCGACCCCGACCGCCGAGTCCGTCGGCCAGGCCGTCGGTGAACAGTTCGCCCAGTGGGGGTGGACCGACCGGGCGCTGCGTGTCCTGGCGGCCGGGGACCCCATGGGTGATCCGGTCGTGGGGCAGGCGTACCACCTGCTCATCGGCAATGCACGAGCACGGCGCAGTGCTCTCGACGAGCAGTTCGCCGCACGTCTTGCCGGCTGGACACGCACCGCGTCGTCCCAGGCGCCGGGGGGAGCCCTCCTGATCGAGGACGTACTCAAGACGCTGGCGGTGCCGCTGGCATCCGGAACGAGCCCGCTGGTACTCGTGCTGGACGGTATGAGCGCCGCGATAGCGGCCCAACTGGGCGACGAGATCGACCGCCGGGTATGGACCGAGATCGTTCCTGCGCCGCAGGCTGCCGTTCCTCCGCGACGCCATGCCGCCGTTTCCATGCTGCCCTCCGTCACCACCATCAGCCGCGCATCCCTGCTCTCGGGGGAACCGACCAACGGCAAACAGGCCGCGGAGATCAGTGGGTTCGAGGCGTTCTGGAAGCGGCATCGGCGCGTCGGCAGGCTCTTCCACAAGGGGCAGATCGGCGGCGCCGAGGGACATCGACTCGCCCCCGAACTGCTGGATGCGCTCGCCGGGGACGCCATCGTTGCCGTCGTTCTCAACACCATCGACGATGCCCTCGACCACGGGCAGGAAGGCGAGCGAACCAGCTGGCGGCTGAGGGACATCAGCCACCTGCTGGATCTGCTCAACGCGGCACGCGGATATGGCCGTCCCGTCATGCTCGTATCCGACCACGGGCATGTGCTCGATCGTTCGCTGCAAGGGCAGAGGCCCCTGAAAGCGCCCGGGGCACAGAGCGCCCGCTGGCGTACCGGCGAGGCGGGCGAAGGCGAAGTCGAGCTCAGCGGCCCGCGGGTGAGGGAAGGCGGCGGCACCATTGTCGCGCCGTGGCGCGAGGACATCCGATACACGCCACGCAAAGCCGGCTACCACGGCGGTGCCGCGCTTGCCGAGGTAACCGTGCCCGTGATCATGCTCGTACCGTCGCAGGAACTGCTGCCGTCCGGCTGGGTGGTGCTGCCGAACGAGCAGACCGTGCCCGCCTGGTGGCGGGCCGGCAACGACGCTGCAACAGCACCTGCGGAGACCGAGCAGTCGACGGCACGTAAGCCTCGGCGCCGCGCGGAAACCCAGGCCGGCGAGGCGCTGTTCGCCGCTGACGAGGTGACAACGGCGACGCTGACGCTAGGCGGAAAGGTCGTCGGCTCGCAGCGCTACAAGACGCAGCGCAAATTCGTACGCCGCCCGCCGGACGGCAAGGCTGTCGTCGCCGTCATCGATGCGCTGGCCGACGCCGGTGGCAAGCTCACCCCGGACGCCGTGGCTGCAGCGGCAGCCGAGGCCACCGGTCGGTCGCAGCGGAACGCGGAAGTCTTCGTCACCGTCGTGCAGCGGCTCCTGAACATCGAGGGATACGGCGTGATCAACCTGGTGGACGCGGGGCGGACCGTGGAACTCAACATCCTGCTCCTCCAGGAGCAGTTCGGAACGGAGCAGCCGTGACCGGTGCAACTGAGGTCAGCGCGGCACGCCGCCGCGAAGTGGTCGACGCCCTGCGCCGCGGAACCGTTCCTCAGTCCGGGCTCGATCTCTTCGCAGTCGGCCTCGACCATTTCAGCGGGGCGCTGAACGACGACATCGCGACCGTCGCACGGGGTGGATCCGCTTTTCACGCCATCCGTGGTGAGTACGGCTCCGGCAAGACCTTCTTCGCCAGGTGGCTGGCCGAGCGGGCCAAGCGTGCAGGCCTTGCCACCACCGAAGTGCAGATCTCCGAGACGGAGACACCGCTGCACCGGCTGGAAACCGTCTACCGCCGACTCACCGAGCGACTCACCACCGCCACCCACCAGCCCAGTGCCCTACGGGCCGTGATCGACTCGTGGTTCTACACCCTCGAGGAGGAAATCCTCGACGCGGGTGAAGTGGAGGACGACGACGAGAAGGCCCTCGGGACTGCCGTCGACGCACTCATGGAGCAGCGCCTCGCCGAGGTCGCACGCACCACTCCCGCGTTCGCCGCAGCCCTTCGCGGTTACCGCGAAGCGAGGGCTGCCGGGGACGCCGCTACGGCCGAGGCGCTCATCGCGTGGCTGGGCGGTCAGAAGTCGGTCGCATCCTCCGCGCGGCGTGCAGCCGGTGTGCGCGGCGATCTCGACCACTTTGGCGCACTGGGCTTTCTCCAAGGGCTCCTGACCGTGCTGCGGGACTGCGGCCACCCGGGGCTGCTGGTGGTGCTCGACGAGATCGAGACCCTCCAGCGCGTACGCGGAGACGTGCGCGAGAAGGGCCTCAACGCCTTGCGACAACTGCTCGACGAAATCGACACAGGCCGCTTTCCTGGCCTCTTCCTGGTGATTACGGGGACGCCCGCCTTCTACGACGGACAGCAGGGCGTGCAACGGCTCCCCCCGCTTGCCCAGAGACTCGCCACCGACTTCACGACCGACCCGCGATTCGACTCACCGCGCGCCGTGCAACTGCGGCTGGCCGGATTCGATCTGCCCCGGCTCGGGGAACTGGGGCGGAACGTACGCGACTTGTACGTGGGAGCGGCCCGGAACCCCGAGCGGATCGCGGCGCGGGTCGATGACGCGTACATCGGTGAACTGGCCGCCGCGGTGACGGGCGGCCTCGGCGGGAGGGTCGGCGTGGCACCGCGGCTCTTCCTGCGCAAAATCGTCGCCGATGTGCTCGACCGGGTCGACGAGTTCGACGAGTTCGATCCTCGGCAGCACTATGCGCTCACCGTGTCCAGCGCCGAGCTGAACGAAGTGGAGCGCAACGCGGCGGCGTCGAGTGCGGGCGACATCGAACTGGAACTGCCGTGAGCCCCCTCGATGATCTGGATCCGGTCCTGGTGCACCACATCGTCAACTCCCTCGGGTGGCGCGGGCTGCGCCCCCTGCAGGAGGAGTCGATCGGGCCTGTCATGGCCGGGGAGGACACCATTCTGCTGGCTCCCACAGCGGGGGGAAAGACCGAGGCGGCCAGTTTTCCTTTGCTGTCGAGAATGACGGCGGAACGCTGGTCGGGGACGTCGGTGTTGTACGTGTGTCCCCTCAAGGCCCTGCTCAACAATTTGCTACCACGGCTCGAGACGTATACCGGCTGGCTCGGGCGTACTGCGGCTCTCTGGCACGGGGACGTGACCGCCGGGCGGCGGAAGAGGATCCTGACCGACCGGCCGGACGTGCTGCTCACCACACCGGAATCTCTCGAGGCGATGCTGGTCAGCGCCAACGTCGACCACAGAGCATTCTTCTCGGGTCTGCAGACGATCGTCGTGGACGAAGTCCATGCGTTCGCCGGTGACGACCGCGGGTGGCACCTACTGGCAGTGCTGGAGAGGCTTCAGAAGACAGTGGGCCGACCCGTGCAACGCATCGGGCTCTCCGCGACAGTGGGCAATCCCACCGAGCTGCTCCACTGGCTCCAGGGGTCGGCTGCGGGCCGCCGCTCGGCTCGTGTGGTCGCACCGCATCTCGACGAGCCGCGGCAGCAGGGTGCGCATTCGGTGCCGGGCGACATCGAACTTGATTACGTCGGTTCGGTCGAGAACGCGGCGACTGTGATCGCGGCACTCCATCGGGGTGAGAAGCGCCTCGTGTTCTGCGAATCGCGCCGCCTGGTCGAAGAGCTGGGCGAAAAGCTCCGCCTGAGAGGCGTGACCACGTTTCTTTCGCACGCCTCTCTGTCGGTTGACGAGCGACGCCGTGCGGAGCAGGCATTTGCCGAGGCGCGCGACTGCGTCATCGTTTCGACCAGCACGCTGGAACTCGGCATCGACGTGGGCGACCTGGACCGAGTGATTCAGCTCGATGCCCCCATGACGGTGGCATCCTTCCTGCAGCGTCTCGGACGCACCGGACGCCGGGCGGGGACCAGGCGCAACTGTCTCTTTCTTGCACTCACCGAGGACGGACTTCTCGCCGCAGCGGCTCTGTTGCTCCAGTGGAAACAGGGTTGGGTCGAGCCTGTCGTCGCACCCCCGGAGCCCCGCCACATCGTGGCTCAACAGCTCCTTGCTCTGTGTCTCCAGGAACACCAAGTGGGCGACAAGCTGTGGCAGGAGTGGTGGAACGGCTTCGGTCCCTTTGGGCAGCCGGCCGAGCCGATCGTGCGCCATCTCGTGGAAGAGGGATACCTGGACCAGGACGGCGGCATGCTCTTCATCGGCCCTGAGGCCGAACGACGTTTCGGTCACCGGCACTTCATGAATCTTACCGCCGTGTTTACCGCGCCGCCCCAGTTCACCGTGCTGCAGGGGCGCAGTGAGATCGGCAGAACCGATCCCGATCTGCTCACCGAGGAGATCGAAGGGCCGCGCAAGCTGCTCCTCGCCGGTCGGAGCTGGCTCGTGACGTACATCGACTGGCATCGCAAACGCTGCTTCGTCGAGCCGACCGAGAGCGGAGGGAAAGCCAAGTGGAGCGGTCTCGGCTTCGAACGTGCCACTGCTTTCGAACTTATGCGAGCCATGCGTGAGGTCCTGCTGGGGGCCGACCCGGACGTAGCTCTTTCGAAGCGGGCGGTCACGGCGCTCGCTGAGGCGCGGGACCACTTCATGGATGTTGTGCACCCGGGCGGCACACTCATCACTCGCACTTCCGGCGGGCAGGTCCGCTGGTGGACCTGGGCCGGTCACCGAGCCAACGCCACGCTCGCGGCGACGCTCGGCACCGTTGCTGCACCCGCCCAGCGGGTGAACGACTGCTGGATTCGGCTACGGGAGGATGTGGACCGGCAGTACTGGAAGCAGGCTGTAGCCGATGTGTCGGACCAGCTTTGCTTGCCCGACGTCGACCAGCGGGCCGTAAAGGGGCTGAAATTCGGTGAGGCGCTTCCGCCTCGCCTCGCGCAGGCGACTCTGGCGACGAGGTTTGCCGACCTTGAGGGTGCACGGGCCGTCCTGGAAGAGCCGGTCAGATTTGTCACCCTGCCACCTTCCTGACGCCTTTCTGACTTCGAGTTCATCGCGATATGGCACTGCCCCCGGTGCCGTCGGCACCGGGGGCAGTCATGTACGCAAGCGGCGTCAGACCAGCTGCTCGTACGCCGGCAGCGTCAGGAAGTCCGCGTAGTCCTGGTTCAGGGACACCTGGAGCAGGAGGTCGTGGGCCTGCTGCCACTTGCCGGATGCGAATGCCTCGTCGCCGATCTCGGCGCGGATCGCGGTGAGTTCCTCCGCCGCGACCTTGCGGGCCAGGTCCGCGGTGGCGTGTTCGCCGTTCTCGAAGACCACGTCCGCGTTGATCCACTGCCAGATCTGCGAGCGCGAGATCTCCGCGGTGGCCGCGTCCTCCATGAGGTTGAAGATGGCGACGGCGCCCATGCCGCGCAGCCAGGCCTCGATGTAGCGGATGCCGACCGCGACGGCGTTGCGCAGGCCGTCGTACGTGGGCCTGGCGTCCAGGGTGTCGATGGCGATCAGGTCGCCCGCGGCCACCGAGACGTCCTCGCGCAGGCGTTCCTTCTGGTTCGGCTTCTCGCCGAGGACCGCGTCGAAGGAGGCCATGGCGATCGGGACCAGGTCCGGGTGGGCGACCCAGGAGCCGTCGAAGCCGTCGTGCGCCTCGCGGTCCTTGTCGGCCTTGACCTTCTCGAAGGCGACCTTGTTGACCTCGGCATCGCGGCGGGACGGAATGAAGGCCGCCATGCCGCCGATGGCGTGCGCGCCGCGCTTGTGGCAGGTGCGGACGAGGAGTTCGGTGTACGCGCGCATGAACGGGGCGGTCATCGTCACCGCGTTGCGGTCCGGGAGGACGAACTTGGCGCCGCCGTCACGGAAGTTCTTGACGATGGAGAAGAGGTAGTCCCAACGGCCGGCGTTCAGCCCGGAGGCGTGGTCGCGGAGCTCGTACAGGATCTCCTCCATCTCGTACGCGGCGGTGATCGTCTCGATGAGAACGGTCGCGCGGACCGTGCCCCGGGGGATGCCGACGTAGTCCTGGGCGAAGACGAAGATGTCGTTCCAGAGGCGGGCCTCCAGGTGCGACTCCGTCTTCGGGAGGTAGAAGTACGGGCCCTTGCCGAGGTCGATGAGGCGCTGGGCGTTGTGGAAGAAGTAGAGGCCGAAGTCGACCAGCGCGCCCGGCACCGGGGCGCCGTCGAGCTGGAGGTGACGCTCGTTCAGGTGCCAGCCCCGGGGGCGGGTGACGACCGTCGCGAGCTCGTCGGCGGGCTTCAGGGCGTACGACTTTCCGGACCTGGGGTCTGTGAAATCGATGGTGCGGGTGTAGGCGTCGATCAGATTGAGCTGGCCGAGGATGACGTTCTCCCATGTGGGGGCGGACGCGTCCTCGAAGTCGGCGAGCCAGACCTTGGCGCCCGAGTTCAGGGCGTTGATGGTCATCTTGCGGTCGGTCGGACCGGTGATCTCCACCCGGCGGTCGTTCAGCGCGGCCGGGGCCGGCGCGACCTTCCAGGAGTCGTCCGCGCGGATCGCTGCCGTCTCGGGCAGGAAGTCCAGCGTGGAGGTACGGGCGATCTCGGCGCGGCGCTCGCCCCGGCGGGCGAGCAGCTCGTCACGGCGCGGCGTGAACTGCCGGTGCAGCTCGGCCACGAACGCGAGGGCCGCTTCGTTAAGGACCTCATCCTGCCGGGGCAGGGGCTCGGCATCGACGATGGCCAGCGGGGACGGCGCTGGTGCGGACATGAGCTGTCACTCCTTCAGCGGGCGGTGCGGGCGGCTTCTCACGGCCGCCGGGTCGCCTGAAACGGCACGGCGTGCCAGGGCTCCGAGATACGGCCATGGGCGCCGTCTGGGGTGCAGAGGGCTTCTGACCAGTGGATAATAGTTTCCTCATGGTGGAAGTTCAATGGTTTGTTGATGTCGAGATTCTCCGGGTCGACAGAAGTGGGACGGTGCTGGCGCCGAGTGCCGGCCCGTTCACTCAAGGTGCTTCAGGTCCTCCACCGTGTCGATGTCGTACGCCTGAGCCACATCGGAACACTCGACGAGCGTGATCGCATCGCGGTGCGCCCGCAGATACGCCCGAGCGCCTTGGTCGCCCACCGCCCCCGCCGCGATGTCCGCCCACCGGTCGGCCCCGAACAGCACCGGATGACCGCGCTCCCCGTCGTACGAGGCCGCCACGAGACTCGTCCGGGAGCGGTACGCCGATCGCACCCGCGCCACCGCGTCCGCGCCGATGCCCGGCTGGTCGACCAGGAGGACGAGCGCCGCGTCCGCCCCCGTACCGGTCAGTGCCCCGAGCCCCGCCCGCAGCGACGAGCCCATGCCCTCGGTCCACTCGGGGTTGACGGTCACCGTGCAGCCGGCGAGGTCGGCACGTGCTCGTACCTCTTCCGCAGCGGCGCCCAGAACCACGTGGACGCGGTCGCAGCCGCCCTCCCGCAGTACGCCTACCGCGTGCTCCACCAGCGGCCGGCCGCGGTGTTCGAGCAGTGCCTTGGGTTGCCCGCCGAGTCGCCGTCCGCCGCCCGCGGCGAGCAGCATCCCGGCGACCACCGGGGTCTGTGTTGTCCGAGTCATGCGGACTGGATACCTCATGTTCGCCCTGCCTGCGCAAGCAGGGAGCGGTGAGAACGGGCGTGACGGCCGGGCGGCGCCGTCCATGGCGCGAACATGCGTGTCACCCTTACGGGACACGCTGAATTCTGTCCGTGGAGTGGCGCTCGACACCTGTCATGGCGTTAACTTGCGCGCATCCCGGGACACTTGACCGCGGTCTGGGACCCGGTCGAAACACTGGCACAAGGATGTGCGAGGGGGAGTGCTTTGTTGCGAAGCGTGGGGCAGACGCGGGTGACCAGCAGTGGTGAGGATCCGAGGGTGACGGAGCTGCGTACGGCCGTCTCCCGGCTCCGCCGTGAGCTGGCGGGGCATCCCGCGGAGTTCCCGGACCGGGGGATCGCTGAGGACGAGCTGGCCGCGCTGGATGCGATGGCGGTCAGCGGCGCACCGGAGATTCCGCGCCTGCGCCGTTCGCTGCTACTGATCGCGGGGGCGATCGGCTCGGTCAGCGCACTGGCCTCCGCACTCAGGGACGTACGGGTCGCCGTCGATCTCTTCGGCGAGCCGCCGCGCCGCTGACGTGCGACGGCCGGGAATCAGCGGCGTATCAGCCGGCGGGCCGTCGCGGCCGCGACCGCCGAGGTGCGGGAGTCCACGCCCAGCTTGGCGTAGATGTGCACCAGATGGGACTTCACCGTCGCCTGGCTGAGAAAGAGCTTCTTGCTGATCTGCAGGTTCGACAGGCCCTCGCCGACCAGCTGCAGGACTTCCAGTTCGCGCTTGGTCAGGGCCTGTGCCGGAGTCCGCATGCGGTCCATCAGGCGGTGGGCGACCGCCGGTGCCAGTGCCGACCGGCCGGCCGCAGCCGTGCGCACCGCCGCCGCCAGTTCCTCCGGCGGGGCGTCCTTCAGCAGATAGCCGGAGGCGCCCGCCTCGACCGCGGCCAGGATGTCGGCGTCCGAGTCGTACGTGGTGAGGATCAGGACCCGGGGCGCGCCCGCCTTCGCCGTGATGGCTGCCGTGGCCCGGGAGCCGTGCATGCCCGCGCCGAACTGCAGGTCCATGAGGACGACATCGAACTCGCCGGTCGCGGCGAGCGCGACGGCCCGCTCGGCGGTGGCCGCCTCGGCGACCACGCAGAAGCCGGGTTCGGCGTCGAGCACGGCCCGCAGCCCCGCCCGCACCACCGGGTGGTCGTCGGCGAGCAGCAGCCTGACGGGGGTGGTCATGCGGCGTCCTGTCCTGGCCAGCCGTCGGGGAGCGGAACGGGAAGCGGAAGGGTGAGGGCGACGGCGGTGCCCTGGCCGGGCGCCGACTCGACACTGAGCGTGCCGCCCAGAGAACCGGCCCGCGAACGCATCGCGGGCAGTCCGAAGCCGCCGGTGCCGGTGTCCGCCGCGACCGGCCCGCTCCCCGGGGCGAAACCGCGGCCGTCGTCGACGACGTCCAGCGACACCGAGGTGTCCATGAAGCTGAGAGTGATCTCCGCGCGCCGCGCCCCGGCGTGCTGCACCGTGTTGGCCAGCGCCGACTGAGCGGTACGCAGCAGCGCCACCTCGTACGGGGTCGGCAGCTCGACCGGGGGGCCGCTGACCGCGAACTGCACCGTGAGGCCGGGGCCCGTGGTGCGGGACGCAAGGCGTTCCAGGGCGGCCGCCAGGGAACCGTTCTCCAGGTCGGGCGGCGACAGGGCGCGTACGAAGCGGCGGGCCTCGGCGAGATTGTCCTGCGCGGCCTCGCGGGCCCGGCGGACGTGGGCGGTGGCGGGAGCGTCGGCGGACAGGGTGCGTTCGGCGGCGCGCAGCAGCAGCTGGATGCTGGACAGGCCCTGCGCCAGGGTGTCGTGGATCTCGCGGGCCAGCCGCTCACGTTCGGCGAGCGTGCCCGCCGTACGTTCCGCCTCGGCCAGCTCCGCCCGGGTCGCCATCAGCTCCTCGATGAGCTCGCGGCGCCGTTCGCTCTCCCGGAACAGCGCGTCGTACCCGAGGACCGTCGCGACCGCGACCGCCGCGCCGAGCAGCGGACCGATGAAGGCGCCGGGCGTGACGGCCTGGCCGTGCAGCACGAAGCTCGCGATGGCGGCGGCAGCGGTGGCCGCGACGGTCGGCAGGGCCCAGCGCGTCGGCAGCAGATGCAGCTGCAGGAAGTAGAGCGGGAACGCCACCCACAGGGCGTCGGGCGACAGGACGAGCAGCAGCAGCCAGACGCCGCCCAGCAGCGCCAGCCACACGGCGGCCGCGCGGCCACGCGGCTGTACGGCGGGGGCGAGCGCGCCCGCCGCGTACACGGCGGCCATCACACAGGTGACCACGACGACGGCGGTGGCGTGCGGTGCCCCGTCACCGAAGGCCCGTACCGCCGCGAGCGCGAGCAGCCCCACCAGCAAGGCGTGCAGACACAGCCGCAGCGCGGCGGCGACCGGGGGATGAGCACGGGAATCCATGATTCGTCCAGCGTAGACGGACGGTGTCCGCGGCCGGTCAATCGAAAGGTTGATGTCAGGCCCTACCGCCGAGCGATGTCTGCGGGGGCCCGCGTGGCGAGGCTGGAAGCATGTTCGTCGCATGGAGAGATCTCAGGTTCGCCAAGGGGCGGTTCGCGCTCATGGGCACGGTCGTGGTGCTGATCACGCTGCTCGTGGGTCTGCTGTCCGGTCTGACGGCCGGCCTGGCCCGGGAGAACACCTCGGCCGTCACGGGGCTGAACGCAGACCACCTCGCGTTCGCCGCCCCGCCCGACGGCCAGTCGGTGTCCTTCACGAATTCGACCGTCGAGGAGAGCGCCTGGCGGAGCTGGGCCGAGCAGCCCGGTGTGAGTGACGCGGAGCCGCTCGGTATCCGTACCCTCAACGCCGCAGCCGTCGAGGGGGAGCGCACGGCCGCCGTCTCGGCCTTCGGTGTCGAGCCGGACGGGGGCCTGGCGCCCGTCGGCGGTGCGCGCGTCGGCACCGGGAAGGTGGTGCTGTCCGAGCAGGCCGCCGACGACCTGGGGGCCGGGGCCGGGGAGCGGCTGCGGCTCGGCGGTAGTGAGGTGACCGTGGCGGCGGTCGCGACAGATGCCTCGTACAGTCATACGCCGGTCGTGTGGACCTCGCTCGACGACTGGCAGCGCTTGGGGGCCGATGGCTCCGGCGGGGCGCAGCACGCCACGGTGATCGCGCTGACCACCACCGACGGCGCGGACCTCTCCGCGGGTGACAGAGCGGCGGGCACCAGCACGCTCTCCCTCGGGGACTCCCTCACCGCCATCGGTTCCTACCAGGCCGAGAACGGCTCGCTCCAGCTGATGCGCGGCTTCCTCTTCGCCATCTCCGCCCTGGTCATCGGCGCCTTCTTCACCGTCTGGACGATCCAGCGCAGCGGCGATGTCGCCGTCCTCAAGGCGCTCGGCGCCTCCACCCCGTATCTGCTGCGCGACGCGCTCGGGCAGGCCGTCGTGATGCTCGCCATCGGTACGGGGGTGGGCACCGCGCTCGCCTCCGGCATCGGCGCGGTGGTCAGCGGCGGGGCCGTGCCGTTCGTCCTCGACGCGGCGACCGTCCTGGTCCCGGCGGCAGTCATGATCACCCTCGGTGCCGCCGGGGCGGCCCTGTCCATCCGGCGGATCACCGCCGTCGACCCGCTCACCGCACTCGGGAGTGCCCGATGACCCTCACCCTTGCCGATGTCACCCTCACCTACCCCGACGGCGACGGCCGGCTCACCGCCCTGGAGCGGGTCTCGCTGGATGTGCCCGCGGGTTCGCTCACCGCGGTCGTCGGACCGTCCGGCTCCGGCAAGTCCAGCCTGCTGGCGGTGGCCGCGACCCTGGTCACCCCGGACGAGGGGCGGGTCGTCGTCGCCGGTACGGACACCGCGGGCCTCGGCCGTGCCGAAAAGGCCGCGCTGCGCCGCGAACGCATCGGCATCGTCTTCCAGCAGCCCAATCTGCTGCCGTCCCTCACCGCGGCCGAACAGCTCCAGGTGATGACCCATCTGTCGGGCGGCGCCGTACGCGGAGCCCGCGGCCGGGCGCTGGAACTGCTGGAGGCGGTCGGCCTCGCGGACAAGGCCGGCCGCAGGCCCCATCAGCTGTCGGGCGGACAGCGTCAGCGGATCAACATCGCGCGGGCCCTGATGAACGATCCGGCGGTGCTGCTCGTCGACGAACCGACCAGCGCGCTCGACCACGAACGGGGTGCGGCGGTGCTCGACCTGCTGGTCACGCTGACGAAGGAGCGGTCGACGGCGACAGTGATGGTCACGCACGACCGGGCCCATCTGGACCGGGTGGACCGCACCGTGACGATGGACGACGGCCGTCTGACGGTGCCCGCCATGACGCCTCAGGCGTGACGTCTCAGCCGGTGGAACCGCTGCTGGCCAGCGCGTCGGACAGTTCCTTCGCGGCCTGCTGCAGAATCGGCACGATCCGCTCCGTCGCCGCCTCCGTCACCCGGCCCGCCGGACCCGAGATCGAAAGCGCGGCCGAGGTGGGGGAGTTGGGTACCGAGACCGCGAGGCAGCGCACCCCGATCTCCTGCTCGTTGTCGTCCACCGCGTAGCCGACCCTGCGGACCTGCTCCAGTGCGTCGAGGAAGCCGTCAGGCGTGGTGATCGTCTTCTCGGTGGCGGCCGGCATTCCGGTACGGGCGAGCAGTGCCCGTACCTCCTCCGGGGGCGTGTGCGCCAGCAGCGCCTTGCCGACCCCCGTGGAGTGGGGGAGCACCCGGCGGCCCACCTCGGTGAACATGCGCATCGAGTGCTTGGACGGCACCTGCGCCACGTACACGATCTCGTCGCCGTCGAGCAGCGCCATGTTCGCGGTCTCGCCGGTCTCCTCGACCAGGCGCGCGAGATACGGGCGTGCCCAGGTACCGAGCAGCCGGGACGCGGACTCGCCGAGCCGGATCAGACGCGGGCCGAGCGCATAGCGCCGGTTCGGCTGCTGGCGCACATATCCGCAGATCACCAGCGTGCGCATCAGGCGGTGAATGGTCGGCAGCGGTAGTCCGCTGCTCGCGGAGAGTTCACTCAGCCCGACCTCGCCCCCCGCGTCCGCCATCCGCTCCAGCAGATCGAAGGCGCGCTCAAGGGACTGCACACCACCGCTGGAAGCGGCGGGCTTGGAGTCGGATGTGCTGGCGTGGGACGGCGGCACGTCAACGGTCCTTTCGAGGCGGAAGAGCGGCTGCCCCGCCCGGCGAGGCACCCCGCAGCCTACCGGGCGGTTCCCGATCGGCCCACTGCTCCGGGTACGGCGTCCTGGCCGGTCAGAGCCTGTTTGTCCCGGTGTCTGCACTCGGTGGGGCAGTTCTGCGGTGCCGCACTGGTCCCATGTTACATTCCGCTCTCCGAAATTGTTCTTTTACTTTGTGGAAACCTCCAGTTGCGGGTGCGGGTGGTCCGCCAGTCGCCGGGCGAGGAAAGTGGGGTCTTGACGGGCCCGGATCCCGAGTGAAGACTCCTTCAACAGTTCGTTGAATTTGCCAGTGGTCATCAGTGGTCGAAGGTCCGAAGTGAGGAGCACGGGTGTCCGGTGCGGACGTGAATCTGGTACTGCGCTCGACGCGTGTCGTCACCCCGGACGGGACGCGCCCCGCAGCGGTCGCCGTCGCCGACGGGAGAATCGACGCCGTCCTGCCGTACGACACCGAGGTGCCGGCCGGTGCCCGGGTGGAGGACTTCGGTGACGACGTCCTGCTGCCCGGACTCGTCGACACCCATGTCCATGTGAACGACCCCGGCCGCACCGAGTGGGAAGGCTTCCACACCGCCACCCGTGCCGCGGCGGCGGGCGGCATCACCACTCTGCTCGACATGCCGCTCAACTCCCTCCCGCCGACCACCACCGTCGGTCATCTGCGCACCAAGCAGCAGGTGGCCGCCCCCAAGGCACACATCGACACCGGATTCTGGGGCGGGGCGATCCCGTCCAACGTCAAGGACCTGCGGCCGCTGTACGAGGCCGGGGTGTTCGGCTTCAAGTGCTTCCTCTCGCCCTCCGGCGTCGACGAGTTCCCGGAACTCGACCAGGAGCAGCTGGCCAGGTCCATGGCCGAGATCGCCGGTTTCGGCGGACTGCTGATCGTGCACGCCGAGGACCCGCGCCATCTGGCCTCCGCCCCGCAGCGCCCCGGGCCCGCGTATGCCGACTTCCTCGCCTCCCGGCCCCGGGACGCCGAGAACACCGCGATCGAGGGGCTCATCGCGCACGCCAGGCGGCTGAACGCGCGGGTCCATGTCCTGCACCTCTCCTCCAGCGACGCGCTGCCGATGATCGCCGCCGCCAAGCGCGAGGGCGTACGGATCACCGTCGAGTCCTGTCCGCACTTCCTCACCCTCACCGCCGAGGAAGTCCCGGACGGCGCGACGGAGTTCAAGTGCTGCCCGCCGATCCGTGAGGCCGCCAACCAGGACGCGCTGTGGGACGGGCTGGCCGACGGCACGATCGACTGCATCGTCTCGGACCACTCGCCGTGCACCACCGACCTCAAGACGCCGGACTTCGCCTCGGCCTGGGGCGGCATCTCCTCCCTTCAGCTGGGCCTTCCCGCCATCTGGACCGAGGCCCGAAAGCGCGGCCACTCGCTCGACGACGTCGTCCGGTGGATGTCGGCCGCCCCCGCCGAACTGGCCGGGCTCACCCGCAAGGGCGCCATCGAGGCCGGCCGCGACGCCGACTTCGCCGTCCTCGCCCCGGACGAGACCTTCACCGTCGACCCCGCCGAACTCTTCCACCGCAACCAGGTCACCGCCTACGCCGGCAAGACCCTGCACGGCGTCGTGAAATCGACGTGGCTGCGTGGGCGGCGGATCGCGGCGGACGGCGCCGTCGGCGAACCCACCGGCTGCCTCCTCGTAAGGAACCACTGACTATGACGGCGACAGCCCGCTTCACCGGCGACGCGAACCCGTACGGCGGCGGCGACCCGTACGCCGACTACCGCACAGTCGACTTCCCCTTCACCGACCTCGTCGACCTCGCCGACCGGCGGCTCGGCGCGGGGGTGATCGCCGCCAACGACGAGTTCTTCGCCGAGCGCGAGAATCTGCTGAAGCCGGAACCCGCCGAGTTCGACCCCGAGCGCTTCGGCCACAAGGGCAAGATCATGGACGGCTGGGAGACCCGCCGCCGACGCGGTGCGAGCGCCGGCCGGCCCCACCCCACGGACGAGGACCACGACTGGGCACTCGTACGGCTCGGCGCACCCGGAGTCGTACGTGGCATCGTCGTCGACACCGCCCATTTCCGTGGCAACTACCCGCAGGCGGTCTCCGTCGAGGCGGCCTGTGTCCCCGGCTCCCCGTCGCCCGAGGAACTACTCGCGCCCGAGGTGAAGTGGGCAACACTCGTACCGCGTACGGCCGTTGGCGGGCACGCGGCCAATGGATTCGTCGTCGCGGCCGAGCAGCGCGTCACCCATCTGCGGGTCAACCAGCACCCCGACGGCGGGATAGCCCGCCTCCGCGTGTACGGCGAGGTCGCCCCCGACCCCACCTGGCTGGCCGCTCTCGGCACCTTCGATCTGGTCGCCCTGGAGAACGGCGGCACGGTCGAGGACGCCTCCGACCGCTTCTACTCCCCGGCCACCAACACCATCCAGCCGGGCAGGTCCCGCAAGATGGACGACGGCTGGGAAACCCGCCGCCGACGCGACAAGGGCAACGACTGGATCCGCTACCGCCTCGTCGAGCAGGCGGAGATCCGCGCCGTCGAGATCGACACCGCGTATCTGAAGGGCAACTCGGCAGGCTGGGCGAGCCTTTCCGCCCGTGACGGGGAGAGCGGCGACTGGAGCGAGGTGCTGCCCCGGACCCGGCTGCAGCCCGACACGAACCACCGCTTCGTCCTGCCCCAGGCGGTGCGGGCCACGCACGTCCGGATCGACATCTTCCCGGACGGTGGCATCTCCCGGCTGAGGCTGTTCGGCTCACCGACAGAGGAGGGCGCCACGCGACTGGCCGCGCGCCACCGAGAGCTCGGCGGTTAGGGTCTCTGGCCCACCCGAGGGCCGGACGGGCCGGAATTCGGCCCGTCCGGCGCCATCCGGGTGTGCCCGATGAGTCCGCATCCATGGCATATGGGACCCTGGAGGCATGATCTTCATCGCCGTCAAATTCACCGTCCACAGCGCCGAACGCGACAACTGGCTCCCGGCCGTGGAGGACTTCACCCTCGCGACCCGGAAGGAGCCCGGCAACGTGTTCTTCGAGTGGTCGTACAGCGTCGAGAACCCGGACCAGTACGTCCTGCTGGAGGCCTTCGCCTCCCCCGAGGCCGGGGAGGCCCATGTGAAGTCGCAGCACTTCGCGGCGGCGATGGACACGATGGCGGATCTCGTCGCCGAGACCCCGGAGATCATCAACGTCGAGGTGCCGGGTGAGGGTTGGTCCCGGATGGCGGAACTCACTCCGCGCTCGCGGTGACCCGGACGTCGGTGTGTCCGCGCCGAGTGACGCGGGCACACCGACGCGGGCACACCGACGCGGGCAGGCCGATGCGGGCACACCGACGCGGGCAGGCCGATGCGGGCGCACCGATGCGAGCACGCCCCTCAGAACTCCTCGTGGACCTCCGGATCCCCGCCGAACCGCTGCTGCGGCCCGGCCGAGATGCGGGCCAGCTCGTCCGCCGTCAGCTCGAACCCGAACAGGTCCAGGTTCTCGCGCTGCCGCCCCGGATCGGCCGACTTGGGAATCGGTACGGCACCGAGCTGGGTGTGCCAGCGGAGTACGGCCTGAGCGGGCGTCACGCCGTGCGCATCGGCGATGGCGACCAGCTCCGGGCCGGCCGGCAGATCGCGGCCGCGGCCGAGCGGGCTCCAGCTCTCCGTGATGATGCCCCTGGCGGCGTGCACGGACCGCAGTTCGTCCTGCGGCAGGCGCGGGTGCATCTCGATCTGGTTGACGGCGGGCAGTACCCCCGTCTCCTGCTGCAGCCGGTCGATCTGGGCCGCGGTGAAGTTGGAGACACCGATCGAGCGCACCAGCCCGTCCTCGCGGAGCCGGATCAGCGCCTTCCACGTGTCGACGTACAGATCGAGCCGGGGCAACGGCCAGTGGATGAGATACAGATCCACGTACTCCACCCCGAGATTGCGCCGCGACTCCTCGAACGACGCCAGCGTCGGTTCGTAGCCGTGATGCCGGCCCGGGACCTTGGTGGTGACGAAGACGTCCTGCCTCGGCACGCCGCTGCGGGCGATCCCGCGGCCGGTACCGGTCTCGTTGCCGTAGTTCAGCGCGGTGTCGACGAGCCGGTAGCCGAGGCCCAGCGCCCCGGCGACGGCCTTCTCCGCCGCGTCGTCGTCCAGCGGCCAGGTGCCGAGCCCGACGGCGGGGATGGCGCGGCCGTCGTTCAGGGGGTGAACCGGGGTCTCGGTCATGATCTCCCTTTTCGTTCGGAAACCTTCCCGGCCAGGGTAGGGCGGACCGGGGCGCGGGGCGGGGACCGGTGCGGGTACGCCCGGCTCACAGCCCCGCAGCCCTGCGCAGTTGGGTGATGACCTCGTCGACCCGGCCGCGGTCGTGGCCCCGCCGGATCAGGACGAGGCCCGGGGGACCGGCCGGCGGGTTGCCGCTGCGAAGCCGGGTCAAGCCGCGTGGCCCCCGTCCACCGTCACCTCCGTACCCGTGATGTACGCCGCTTCGTCACTGGCCAAGTAGGCGATCAGGGAAGCTACTTCGTCCACCGTGCCGAACCGGTCCAGGGCGGTCGCGGAGCGCTGACCGGCGGCGAACGGGCCGTCGGCCGGGTTGAGGTCCGTGTCGACCGGGCCGGGCTGGACCAGGTTGACCGTGATGCCACGCGGGCCGAGTTCGCGGGCGAGCGGCTTGGTGAGGCCGGCCAGCGCCGACTTGCTCATGGTGTAGAGGGTGGAGCCGGGACCGCCCGCGTGCCGGCTCAGAGCCGTGCCGATGGAGATGATGCGGCCACCGTTCCCCATCAGCCCCGCCGCCGCGCGGCAGGCCAGGAAGACCGCCCGTACGTTGACCGCGAGCACCCGGTCGACATCGGCCGGGGTGAGGGTGTCGATGGGGCCGAGGACGCCGATGCCCGCGTTGTTGACCAGGATGTCGAGCCGGCCGAGCTCGTCAGCGGCACGCCGCACGGCCGCCGGGGCGGCATCCGGGTCGGCCGAGTCGGCGCGCAGGGCGATGCCGCGACGGCCGTACGACTGGATCTTCTGGACGACCCTCTGCGCGCCGTCCTTGTCCCGCACGTACGTGAGCGCCACATCGGCGCCGTCCCGGGCCAGCCGCAGGGCGGTCGCGGCGCCGATGCCGCGGCTGCCTCCGGTGACGAGTGCGGTCCTGTTCGAGCCGGTGGTCGTGGTGGTGCTGGTCATGGTCATGTTGGGTCTCCTGGTCCGTGAGGCCGGGTCCTGCGCGGCGTCGGCTCCTCCGACGCCCGGGGTCTTCCGACACGGACAAGGAAAGTTCTTCTGCGCGGCGGAAACCGGCGTGAATCGGACGCCTACCCCGATGCGCCCGGGAGCGGGGATTCCCGCCCGGTGGACCGATGCCAGGCCGAGCGACGTACGGACCCGGTCTCAGCGCCCGTTCGGAGCCGTCCAGTCGGGTGACCGGCCGAGCGTCGTCAGTACCAGGTCGACGGTCGTCGCGGTGCCGTCGGCAGCGGCCCGGTCCGCGGGTGCCAGGGCGGGCCGGAACGCCGCGCCGGGCCGTTCGCGCCGTTCGCCGCCGGGGACGCGCAGGGCGACGGGCAGTGCCGCTTCGATGATCTCCGCGGAGAATTCGGGACGCATCCCCAGTGCCGCCGCCACGTCCCAGGAGTGCACCACATAGTCGATGAAGTGGAATCCGACGGCGACGGAACCGGGGAACGTCCCCTCGGGGTTGATCTCCGGCAGGCTGAACTCCTGGGTCAGGACGCTCGGTTGGGCGAAGGTGTCCAGCACGTCGCAGGCCGCGGTCCGGTACGAGCCGACCGGGTCCGCGCCGAGCGGGCGCGGCTCCCACAGGGACGGGTCGCCTCCCTCGCCCCGTGCGGCGGCGGCGAAGCCGTGGTGCTGGACGCTCATGTGTTCCACGAGCAGGCGCAGAGTCCAGCGGGAACAGGGGGTGGGGCGTTCCCAGTCCTCGGGGCGGGCCTGTTCCACGATGCGTACGGATTCCAGGACTGCGGCCCGGTCGAGCTCCACGATGTTCATGATCAAGTCCTCGATGGTCGACAGCGTGATCGCCGCCGAGCCTACGACTGTACGAACGATCGTGCGTTTAAATTCCCATGTGTCCTGGCTGAAATCAGCTCCGTTCGCTCACGCAATGGCCGGCAGCAGCGAGGTGTCGGTGGAGACGGACCGCAGCCGTCCCAGAATGGCCCGGGCCGCCTTCGTATAGCTGCCGGCGCTGTTGTGCAGCACGGACTCGCCGTTGGCCAGCTCCAGGAACGCGATGATCTCGAAGGCGAGTTGGGCGACATCGGAGTCCGTCCGGATCTCGCCCAGGACCCGCGCCTCCTCGATCCGCCGCTCCACGAAGGTGACCCAGCCGGTCTGGTTAGCCGCCAGCGCATCGTGCACCCGGCCTTCGCGGGCGTCGAATTCGGCGAGTGCGGAGTAGAAGAAGCAGCCACCCGGGAACACCCGCTGCTCGGAGTACGCGATCCATGCCTCGCACATCCGCCACACGCGGCCGAGACCGGCAGGGACGGCTCTCGTCGGCCGCACGACATGCTCGTCGTAGATGTCGACGGCGGCGCGCACCGTGGCGAGCTGGAGCTCCTCCTTGGAGCCGAAGAGCGCGAACACGCCGCTCTTGCTCAGCTTCAGTTCCGTGGCGAGCCGCCCGAGCGACAGCCCCTCCAGCCCCTCGGCCGAGGCGACCCGGACCGCACGCCCGAGGACCAGCTGCCGGGTCCGGTTGCCGCGCTCGACGCGCCCGTCCGGCCGCGCTCCAGCCATGGGCCCACTCCGTGCTTTCCGAGGTCCCGGGGACTTCCGGGGCCGGCTCGCCATTGTAGGAGGGCGTGCTGCGGTGCGCGGTGTCCGTCGGCCGGCACCTCAGGAGGAGGCGTAGCGCATCGCCAGTGCGCGTACCGTCGCGGCGATCCTGGCCCTCAACTCGGGTGGGCCCAGCACCTCGACGTCCTCGCCCAGAGCCAGGAACACGCCGTGGGCATGGTCGAGCGACTCGATGGGCAGCACCGCGCGGACCCAGCCGTCCGGATCCGTCGTCCCGCTGTCGGCCAGTGCCCGGGCCGCCGCCCCCGTGAGGCGTGACATGGCATGCGGTGCGATGCGTACCAGTGCCTCCGCCTGATGGAGCCGGGCATGGAAGTCCGCCTGATGGCGCTCCCAGTGCCCGGCCAGGTCGAAGTTCCCCGGAGGGGTGAACTCCTCGTCGAGGACGGTGAGCCGGAGGATCTGGTCGACCCGGTACGTACGCGGTCCCGGTCCGGCGACGACGTACCAGCGTCCTGCCTTGAGCACCAGCCCGTACGGTTCGAGCCGCCGGTCGACATCGGTCGGCTGCCGCCAGCGGCGGTAGCGGACGTCGAGGATCCGGCTGTGCCACACCGCGTCGGCGACCTGCCGGAGGTAGGGAACCTTCTCGTCCTGTGTGTACCAGCCGGGCGCATCGAGATGGAACCGGGCGCGCATCCGGTCGGCCTGGTCGCGCAGTTCGGGCGGCAGTGCCGCGCGCAGTTTGAGCTGGGCCGTCGCCAGGGACGCACCGAGGCCGAGATCCGCGGCGGGGCCCGGGATGCCGGACAGGAAGAGGGCCTCCGCCTCACCCGTGCTGAGGCCGGTCAGCCGCGTGCGGTAGCCCGCGAGCAGCTGGTAGCCGCCGGAGTGCCCGGCATCCCCGTAGAGCGGAATACCCGCCGCGTGCAGCGACTCGATATCGCGGTAGACGGTCCGCACGGACACCGCCAGCTCCGCCGAGAGCTGGGCGGCGGTCATCCGCCCCCGGGTCTGGAGCAGCAGGACGATCGAGAGGAGCCGGCCGGACTTCACTGACACAAGGTGTCAGTGAAGTGCGTCTACGGTCCAGCCATGGCCTTCGAGGAGGACCCGGCCGGGACCGATTCCCCGGGCGGGAAGGGGCCGCTGATTCCTCCCGCCGATCCTTTCGACCGCACCGCAGGAGATCCCTCATGAACGACTTCGACTTTCTCATCGGCACCTGGGACGTCACCAATCGCCGGCGGACCGACTTCCTCGACGAGGCGAGCGCGTGGGAGGAGTTCCCCGCCGTCAGCCACGCCTCGCGTCACTTCGATGGCGGGGCGAACTTCGACGAGATCGACTTCCTGGGGCAGGGGCACTGCGGACTCACCCTGCGGCTCTACGACCCCGAGCGCGAGCAGTGGTCCCTGTACTGGTCGAGCAGCCGCACCGGAGCGCTGTTCCCGCCGGTTGTGGGCCGGTTCGAGGACGGCCGGGGCGAGTTCCACGGAGACGACACGCATGACGGCAAGGAGGTCCGGGTGCGGTTCATCTGGTCGGGGATCACCGCGCAGTCGGCCCGCTGGGAGCAGGCGTTCTCCCTGGACGGCGGCGAGAGCTGGCTGACCAACTGGATCATGGAGCTGGCGCGCCGCTGACACCGACGGCGAGGCACGGCACGACAGATGAGACGGGTATTCCCGGGGCCGGCCACTGCCCGGTACGGTGATCGTTCCGCGTGTGAGCCACCGAGGTCTCCACAGCGTTCCCGCATCGTTTCCGCCGTGGAGAACCAGGAGAACGAGCCAGGTGTCCTCGATCGCCGTACCCGCCCTCGCCCCGCCGCGCCGTGCCTGGCTCACCGATCTGCCGGTGCTCCTCGTGGCGGTCGTCTGGGGCTCCAGCTACCTCGCTGCGAAGGGCATCACCACCACGCAGACCGTCATCGCGGTCCTCGTACTGCGCTTCGGCGTCGTGCTGCCCGTGCTGGCCGTGGCCGGCCGGCGAAAGCTGCGGGCGCTCGGCGCGGCGCAGTGGCGGGGGGCCGGTCTGCTGGGCCTGGCCCTCAGCGGGATCTTCCTGCTGGAGACGTATGGCGTCGTGCACACCTCGGCGACCAACGCCGGGCTCATCATCAGTCTCACCATGATCTTCACCCCGCTCGCCGAGGCCGCCGTCACCCGCGTACGGCCGCCGAGGGCCTTTCTCGCCGCCGCCGGGCTCTCGGTGGCCGGTGTGGCGCTGCTGACCCAGAGCGGCGGATTCACCAGCCCGTCGGCGGGCGATCTGCTGATGCTGGTGGCCGCCCTCGCCCGTACCGCGCATGTGCTGCTGATGGCCCGCATCAAGTCGGTGCAGGGGGCGGACTCGCTGTCGCTGACCACGGTCCAGCTCGGCAGCGCGGTCGCCGTCTTCGCCGTGCTCGCCGCCGTGCCCGGCACCGGTCAGGCGCCGTGGACGGTGGCCGCCGGGTTCGGCGCCCAGGAGTGGGGCGGACTGCTCTTCCTCTCCGTCTTCTGCACGCTCTTCGCCTTCTTCGTACAGATGTGGTCGGTACGCCGCACCTCGCCGTCCCGGGTCAGCCTGCTGCTCGGTACGGAGCCGCTGTGGGCCGCCGCCGTGGGCATCGCGATCGGCGGTGAACGGCTCGGCATCCTCGGTGTGGTGGGCGGGGCCCTGGTTCTCGCGGGCACCGGCTGGGGGCGCCGGGCGGTGACTCCGGCTGCTCCTTGAGCCGGCCGGCCGCCCCACCACCGCCCGGAACCGGAACCACCCCGGCCACCGGGCTGCCGCGTTCCGCCGAAAGTCTCGCGTCCCGCGACTTTGGTGGCTGCCTGCGCCCGAACGGCCGGGACCTGCGACTGACCTGGGTAGTTTTGTCGTATGACGCGTACGGAGTACCGCTGGCTGCTGCCCTCGGCGATGGCCGACCCCGAGCTGCCCGGTGACCAGGGCGGCCGCTCGCGACGCACCGTGCGGGACTGGGCCGTCGACATCACCGCCTTCCTCTTCGCGGTGGGAATCGGACT
This sequence comes from Streptomyces sp. NPDC048473, assembly GCF_043200155.1. Taxonomy (NCBI): domain Bacteria; kingdom Bacillati; phylum Actinomycetota; class Actinomycetes; order Kitasatosporales; family Streptomycetaceae; genus Streptomyces; species Streptomyces sp. NPDC048473. Next base: position 16,527 of record NZ_JBICXE010000012.1, on the reverse strand, counting down.
GCTCGCGGCGGCGGCGATCGATGCCGACCGCACCACCTCCGGCGGCGTCGTCTTCGTCGACTGCCTGATCGGGGCCGTCGCCTGCTGTGCCCTGTGGGTGCGGCGGCGGTGGCCGGTCGGCCTCGCGGTGGGCCTGATCCTGCTCTCCACCGTCGAACCGGTCGCCGCGGGAGCCATGCTCGTGGCCCTGTTCAGCGTCGCCGTGCACCGGCCGTTCCGCCCCGCGGCGGCCATCGGGGCGCTCGCTCTGGTCACCGCTCCCGTACAGCCGTATCTGCGCCCCGACCCGGGCAGCTCGTTCTTCGAGTCGACGGTCATCGGTGTGCTGCTGTCCCTGCTGGTGCTCAGCTGGGGCATGGTCGTACGGTCCAGGCGCCAGCTCGTCGTCACGCTCCGCGAGCGGGCCCGCCGGGCCGAGGCCGAGGCCGGGCTCCGCGCCGAGCAGGCTCAGCGGCTGGCCCGCGAGGCCATCGCCCGCGAGATGCACGATGTCCTCGCTCACCGGCTGACCCTCCTCAGCGTGCACGCCGGCGCCCTCGAATTCCGCCCCGACGCACCCCCGGCCGAGGTGGCGCGCGCCGCCGGGGTCATCCGGGACAGCGCACACGAGGCGCTCCAGGACCTCCGCGAGATCATCGGCGTCCTGCGCAGCCCCGGTGAGAGCGACGGCGACCGGCCGCAGCCCACCCTCGCCACCCTGGACGCGCTGATCGCCGAGTCCCGTCTGGCCGGCATGAAGGTCACCCTCGACAACCGCATCACCGACCCCGCCGCGGCCCCCGCCGCCACCGGCCGCACCGTCTACCGCATCGCCCAGGAGGGCCTGACCAACGCCCGTAAACACGCACCCGGCGCCGAGGTCACCGTCACGGTGAGCGGCGGCCCGGGCGACGGACTCACCATCGAGGTACGCAACCCGGCGCCCACCGAACCGTTCGAGCAGGTCCCCGGCTCCGGCCAGGGGCTCATCGGCCTCACGGAACGCGCCACCCTGGCCGGCGGCCGCCTCGACCACGGGCCGGAGCCGGACGGCGGTTTCGGCATCCGGGCCCGGCTGCCGTGGTCGCCCTGACCGCCGGACGATCCGGAGCGGCCACAACGGCCCCCGGCGCGTTCGGTGTCCGGGCCTGGTTACGGTGGTCGTCATGACCGCCCCGACCCCCATGGATCCCGTGGCGCAGCCCGTCCGGCTGCTCATCGTCGACGACGACCCGCTCGTACGGGCCGGGCTCGCCCTCATGCTCGGCGGCGCCGACGACATCGACATCGTGGGGGAGGGGGCGGACGGCTGCGAGGTCGCGGATCTCGTCGACCGGCTCCGCCCCGATGTGGTGCTGATGGACCTCCGGATGCCAGCCATGGACGGGCTGACGGCGACGGAGGCACTGCGGACCCGTCCCGATGCTCCGGAGGTCATCGTCCTGACGACGTTCCATGCCGACGAACAGGTGCTGCGGGCCATCCGCGCCGGAGCCGCCGGATTTGTCCTGAAGGACACCCCGCCGGCTCAGATCGTCGACTCGGTGCGGCGGGTGGCGGCCGGTGATCCGGTGCTGTCGCCCGCGGTGACCCGCCAGCTCATGGCCCGCGCCGCCGGGAGCGGCCAGGGCGACCGGGTGGACCGCACCGACCGGGCACGACAGCGGATCGCCGCGCTCACCGACCGGGAACGCGAGGTCGCGCTCGCCGTCGGACGCGGCCGTTCCAACGCCGAGATCGCCGCCACGCTCTACCTGAGCGTGGCGACCGTGAAGACGCAGGTGTCCCGGATCCTGGCCAAATTCGATTTCAACAACCGCGTCCAGATCGCGCTGTTGGTGCACGACGCGGGCCTGCTCGACGACGACGGTCGAGACCCGGCGGCATAGGCTGAACCGGTCGATCGCATGCGATCGAGCCGATCAGACCGGGAGGGGCGATCCCATGTCCGATGCCAGCAGCCACGTCGATGTAGATCTGCGCGGGGTCAAGGACTTCACCGCGAATCCCTATCCGTACTACGAGAAGCTGCGCGCCGCAGGTCCCGTGCACACCATCCGTACCGACGAATTCGAGCGGATCTGGCTCGTGGTGGGGTACGACGAGGGCCGCGCGGCCCTGGCCGACCAGCGGTTCGGCAAGGAGGGGCAGGGGCTGGTGGACCGGCCCGAGGGGAACGACCCGATCTTCGCCAACATGCTGGAGCTGGACGCACCCCATCACACCCGGCTGCGCAAACTCGTCACCCGGGAGTTCACCGCACGCCGGGTCGAGGCCCTGCGCCCGCGCGTCCAGCAGATCACCGATGAACTCCTCGACGCGATGGTGCCCGCCGGGCGCGCCGATCTCGTGGACGCGCTCGCCTTCCCGCTGCCGATGACCGTGATCTGCGAACTGATCGGTGTGCCGGACCTGGACCGGAACACCTTCCGCCGGCTGTCGAACGACGTCGTCACCCCGGCCTCGCCGGAGCAGGAGAGCGAGGCGGTGGCCGCCATGGGCGCGTACCTCGTCGAACTCATCGAGGACAAGCGGTGCTCGCCCCGTGACGACCTGATGAGCGCGCTGGTCAGGGCACGTGACGAGGAGGGGGACGGGCTGTCGCCCGACGAGCTCGTGGGCATGGCCTTCCTGCTGCTCGTCGCGGGCCATGAGACCACGGTCAACCTGATTTCCAACGGGGTACGGGCATTGCTCCATCACCCGGACCAACTGGCCGCACTCCGCGCGGACTTCGGCCTGATCGACGGCGCGGTCGAGGAGACGCTGCGCTACGACGGGCCGGTGGAGACCGCCACGTTCCGCTTTCCGTGCGAACAGGTCGAGATCGGGCAGAGGGTCATTCCGGCGGGCGAGCGGGTTCTGATCTCTCTGGCGGGGTCCGACCGCGACCCCGGCCGCTACCCGGAACCGGACCGCTTCGACATCCGCCGCGACACCCAGGGGCATCTGGCCTTCGGGCACGGCATGCACTTCTGCCTGGGCGCGCCGCTGGCCCGGATGGAGGGCCGGATCGCGATCCGTACGCTGCTGGAGCGGTGCCCCGGTCTCGCCCTGGACACGGACGCCGGGGAGCCGGACTGGCTTCCGGGGATGCTGATCCGTGGGGTGCGCGAGCTGCCCGTCCGCTGGTGAGGTAAGAAGCTCTGTCATGACCGGACTTGATTTGCAGATGGCGCAGAAGGTCCTCGACAGCCAGCCGTTCAGCGGACTCGTCGGGGCGCGGATCACCGCCTTCGGGGACGGCGCGGCCACCCTGGAAGTGGACATCCGTCAGGAACTCCAGCAGCAGAACGGCTTTGTGCACGGCGGAGTCCTGGCCTACGCCGCCGACAACTCGATCACCTTCGCCGCCGGGACGACCCTGGGCCCGGCCGTGCTGACCGGCGGCTTCTCCATCCAGTACATACGGCCCGCCACCGGCCGCACGCTCATCGCCCACGCCGATGTCGTGCACACCGGCCGCCGCCAGGCCGTGGTCCGCTGCGAGCTGTTCGCCGCGAGGGAGGACGGGGCGAAGACGCTCTGTGCGGTCGCCCAGGGGACCGTACTGTCCGCCACGCCGTCGTCCTCCTGAGCGCCCGGCTCGTCTTCGGCTACGAGGAGGACGGTGCCACGCCCGCCGGCCGGGCGGCTGCTCCGTCGGCGATCTCCGCGATCTCCACGGGGCGCCGCTCCCGGCGGGACACCTCGCACGCCTCCGCGATCAGCAGCGCGTACCAGGCTTCCCGGCCGTCGCACGGATTGGGCAGCTCGCCCCGCACCACCCGTACGAACGCGTCCAGTTCCGCCTGGTACGCCGGGGCGAACCGCTCCAGGAAGCCCGGCCAGGGGCTGAGCGGTGCGGCGGGGCCCTGCGGCTCCGCCGAGGTGACCGGCGTACGGCCGTCCAGGCCTACCGTGATCTGGTCCAGCTCGCCCGCCAGTTCCATCCGTACGTCGTAACCGGCGCCGTTGCAGCGGGTGGCCGTCGCCGTGGCCAGGGTGCCGTCGTCGAGGGTCAGCAGGGCCGCCGCCGTGTCGACGTCGCCGGCCGCCCGGAACATCTCGGGCCCGGCATCCGATCCGGTGGCGTACACCTCGGTCACCTCACGGCCCGTCACCCACCGCAGCATGTCGAAGTCATGGACCAGACAGTCCCGGAACAGCCCCCCGGAGAGCGGCAGATACGCGGCCGGCGGCGGTGCGGGGTCCATGGTCATCGCCCGTACGGTGTGCAACCTTCCCAGCGCCCCCGCCCGCACGGCGGCGCGCGCCGCTCCGTACCCCGCGTCGAACCTGCGCATGAAGCCCAGCTGGAGCACGCTCCCCGCCCGGTCGACCTCGCACAGCGCGCTCAGCGTCCCCGGCAGGTCCAGTGCGATCGGCTTCTCGCAGAACGCGGGCAGTCCCGCCCGTGCGGCCCGGCCGATCAGTTCCGCGTGCGCCGAAGTGGCAGAGGCGATCACCACGGCGTCCACACCCGCGCCGAACACCTCGGCGGCGCTGTCCACGGCCGTCGCGCCGATGCGGTCCGCGACCTCGGCCGCCCGCGCCCGGTCGGTGTCCGTCACCACCAGGGTGTCCACCTCGGGATGGCGGGCCAGCACACCCGCGTGGAAGGAACCGATCCGGCCTGTGCCGATGAGTCCGATACGCATGGACCCAACGTGCCGCCCGCCGACTGCGCTGTCAACCATATGTCCTGACAAGGTGCGGCTTGTTCGGTGTTCATGCTGTCCGGACAACAGAACGACCTGACTACCGGAGGTTCTGACGTGAGGGATACCCTCCACGCGTGCCCAAACCCACCACCGACCCCGCCGCACTTGAACTCGGCGTGGACCGCTCCAGTCCGGTCCCCCTGTACTACCAGCTGGCCCAGCAGCTGGAAGCGGCGATCGAGCAGGGCCGGCTCGCCCCGGGCAGCCTCCTCGGCAACGAGATCGAACTCGCGGCCCGGCTCGGCCTGTCCCGGCCCACCGTCCGCCAGGCCATCCAGTCACTGGTCGACAAGGGGCTGATGGTCCGTCGCCGGGGCGTCGGCACCCAGGTCGTGCACAGCAGGGTCAGGCGCCCGCTCGAACTGAGCAGCCTGTACGACGACCTGGAGGCCGCGGGCGGGCACCCCACGACCCGCGTCCTGCGCAACATCGTCGAGCCCGCCGGTGCCTCGGTCGCCGAGGCCCTCGGAGTCGCGGAGGGCACCGACGTACACCTCGTCGAGCGGCTGCGGTACGCGCACGACGAGCCGCTGGCACTCCTGCGCAACCACCTGCCCCTCGGGATCGTCGACCTGGGCACCGAACGGCTGGAAACCACCGGTCTCTACCGGATGATGCGCAGCGCGGGCATCACCCTGCACAGCGCCCGCCAGACCGTCGGCGCCCGGCTCGCCACCGCCGACGAGGCTGCCTCACTCGCCGAGGCCGAGGGGGCCGCGCTGCTGACGATGGAGCGCACCACCTTCGACGACACCGGGCGGGCGGTCGAGTTCGGCTCCCACATCTACCGGGCCTCGCGCTACTCCTTCGATTTCCAGCTGCTCGTACGGTGACGACGGCCACTCGGCCCCGTTGACGTCTCGTACGCCCACCGCTAAAACTCCCCCAGCCGCACTCGGGCGGCCGGGAGAGAAGGCGGACCCACCATGCGTACCTCTCGCAAGGCAGCAACCCTGATCACCGTCGCCGCCATCGGCATCGGTCTCACCGTCGCCGGATGCAGCGGTTCCGGCGGCAAGAGCGCCGAGGAGAAGCCCCAGGGGGCAGGAGGCAGCGGGGGCAAGGCGGTCTCCACTCCCCGGATGAAGATCGCAATGGTCACGCACTCGGGGGAGGGCGACACCTTCTGGGACATCGTGCAGAGCGGCGCGAAACAGGCGGCGGCCAAGGACAACGTCGAGTTCCTGTACTCGGCGAACAAGGAGGGCAAGGAACAGGCCCAGCTCGTCCAGGCCGCCATCGACCAGAAGGTCGACGGCATCGTTGTCACCCTCGCCAAGCCGGAAGCGGTCAAGGACGTCGTCGCCAAGGCCGTGAAGGCCGGCATACCCGTCGTGACCATCAACTCGGGCGCGCAGTTCTCCAAGGAGATCGGCGCGCTCGGGCATATCGGGCAGGACGAGAAGGTCGCGGGCGAGGCCGTCGGCGAGGAGCTCAACGAGCGGGGCCGTAAGAAGGCCGTCTGCGTCATCCACGAGCAGGGCAATGTGTCGCTGGAGGAGCGCTGCGCCGGGGTGCGGAAGAGCTTCAGGGGCACCGTCGAGAACCTCAACGTGGAGGGCACCAACATGCCCGCCTCCACCTCCTCGATCGAGGCGAAGCTCCAGGCGGACAAGGGCATCGACGCGATCGTCACCCTCGGCGCCCCCTTCGCCGCCGCCTCCGTCAAGGCCAAGGAGGGCTCCGGCAGCAGGGCGGAGGTCGACACATTCGATCTGAACGCCGAGGTCGTCAAGCGGCTGAAAGCCAAGGAGGTCGGCTTCGCCGTCGACCAGCAGCCCTACCTCCAGGGCTATCTCGCCGTCGATGAACTGTGGCTGAACAAGACCAACGGAAACGTCATCGGCGGCGGAAAGCCGGTGCTCACCGGCCCGGCGATCGTCACCGCCGACGACGTACCGCAGCTGGAGGAATACACCGCGCGCGGCACCCGATGACCGTCCCGCGCACCGCTGTGCACACCCGCTGCCGACACACGTGCCCCGCCCCTGCCGGGCGGCGCCGTCGGCGGCTCGGGGATACTTGGCCAGCCGGGCAGGGTGTGAACCGTCCCCGGCCCCACCAAGCAGCACAGCGAGCAGCACTAGAAGGGCACGGCGTCGTGGCAAGGGTTCGGACAGGGGTACGTGCGATGGGTGCCGTGCTTGCGGCGGTGCTCGGGGCTTCCCTCGTGGGATGCAGCAGCACCGGCGGCAAGCGGGCGGAGGAGCGCGCGGCCCAGGCCGCCGCCGAGGGCCGGTCCGCGGTGAACACGCCCCGCTGGACCTTCGCCATGGTCACCCACTCGGGCGACGGCGACACCTTCTGGGACATCGTCCAGCGGGGCGCCGAGCAGGCGGCCGTCAAGGACAACATCAAGTTCCTGTATTCGCACAATGACGAGGCGCAGCAGCAGGCCCAGCTCGTCCAGGCCGCCATCGACCAGAAGGTCGACGGGCTGATCGTCACACTCGCCAAGCCCGACGCGATGAAGGACGTCGTCGCCAAGGCCACCAGGGCCGGCATCCCGGTGATCACGGTGAACTCGGGCTCCGCGGAGTCCAAGCAGTTCGGCGCGCTCACCCATATCGGCCAGGACGAGTCCATCGCGGGTGAGGCCGTCGGCGACGAGCTCAACGCCCGGGGCCGCAAGAAGGCCCTGTGCATCCTGCACGAGCAGGGCAATGTGGGCCATGAGCAGCGCTGCGCCGGGGCGAAGAAGACGTTCGACGGGCAGATGCAGAACCTGTACGTCGAAGGCACCAACATGCCCGACGTCCAGGCGTCCATCGAGGCCAAGCTCCAGGCCGACAAGGACATCGACGCGGTCGTCACCCTCGGGGCGCCGTTCGCGGACGCCGCCGTCAAGGCGAAGAAGACCGCGGGCAGCAAGGCCGAGATCGACACCTTCGACCTGAACGCCAAGGTCGCCACGGCCCTCCAGGACAAGACCCTCGGCTTCGCGGTCGACCAGCAGCCCTACCTCCAGGGGTACGAGGCCGTGGACCTGCTCTGGCTCTACCGCTTCAACGGCAATGTGCTCGGCGGCGGACGCCCGGTCCTCACCGGCCCGCAGATCATCACCTCGAAGGACGCCGCCGAGCTGGCGGAATACACGAAGCGGGGGACCCGATGAGCACGGTTGCAGGGCAGCCACCCGCCCCCGCCGGGGCCGACGAGCGGCTGCTGCGCACCTCGCCGCTGCGCAGACTGCTCGGCCGCCCCGAGCTCGGCTCGGTGGTCGGCGCCGCGGCCGTCTTCATCTTCTTCTCGGTCGTCGCCGACAGTTTCCTGCGCGCCTCCAGCCTCGGCACGGTGCTGTACGCGGCCTCCACCATCGGGATCATGGCCGCGCCGGTGGCGTTGCTGATGATCGGCGGCGAGTTCGACCTCTCCGCCGGTGTGCTGGTCACCAGCTCCGCGCTGATCTCATCGATGTTCAGCTATCAGATGACGGCCAACGTCTGGGTCGGCGTTTTTGTGTCGCTGCTGGTCACGCTGGCCATCGGAGCGTTCAACGGCTTCATGCTGACGCGTACCAAACTGCCGAGCTTCATCATCACGCTCGGTACGTTCCTGATGCTGACCGGACTCAATCTGGGCTTCACCAAGCTGATCAGCGGGACCGTGTCGACGAAGTCCATCGGCGACATGGAGGGCTTCGACTCGGCCCGTCAGGTCTTCGCCTCGCAGTGGACCATCGGCGGCGTCGAGTTCAAGGTCACCATTCTGTGGTGGGCCGTGCTCGTCGCGATCGCCACCTGGATCCTGCTCCGCACCCGTTTCGGCAACTGGATCTTCGCGGTCGGCGGTGAGGCCGACGCGGCCCGCGCGGTCGGCGTCCCGGTGATCCGTACCAAGATCGGGCTCTACCTCGGGGTCGCCTTCGCCGCCTGGGTCTCCGGGCAGCATCTGCTGTTCTCGTTCGACGTGGTGCAGTCCGGCGAGGGCGTCGGCAACGAGCTGATCTACATCATCGCGGCCGTCATCGGCGGCTGTCTGATCACCGGCGGCTACGGCTCCGCGATCGGCTCCGCGGTCGGTGCCTTCATCTTCGGCATGACCAGCAAGGGCATCGTGTACGCGGAGTGGAACCCGGACTGGTTCAAGTTCTTCCTCGGAGCCATGCTGCTCCTGGCCACCCTGCTCAACGCATGGGTACGCAAGCGCGCGGAGGCGACGAAATGACGGCCCCCCAGGCACCGGCCGACCGGGAGACGTCCCACCGGGCGCTCGTCGAGCTGGATCACGTCAGCAAGTTCTACGGCAACATCAAGGCCCTGACGGACGTCTCGCTGGAGGTGCACGCGGGGGAGATCTCCTGCGTCCTCGGCGACAACGGCGCCGGCAAGTCCACCCTGATCAAGATCATCGCGGGGCTGCACCGGCACGACGCGGGGACCTTCCTCATCGAGGGCGAGGAGACCACACTCGCCAACCCGCGCGACGCCCTCGACCGCGGCATCGCCACGGTCTACCAGGACCTGGCCGTCGTCCCCCTGATGCCGGTCTGGCGGAACTTCTTCCTCGGCTCCGAGCCGACCACCGGCGCGGGCCCCTTCAAACGCCTCGACGTGCGGCTGATGCGTGAGACGACCCGCTCCGAGCTGCTGCGCATGGGCATCGACCTGCGCGATGTCGACCAGCCGATCGGCACGCTCTCCGGCGGCGAGCGCCAGTGCGTCGCCATCGCGCGGGCCGTCTACTTCGGCGCCAAGGTCCTCGTCCTGGACGAGCCCACCGCCGCGCTCGGCGTCAAGCAGTCCGGGGTCGTCCTCAAGTACGTCGCGGCCGCCCGCGACGCGGGTCTCGGCGTGGTCCTCATCACGCACAACCCGCACCACGCGTATCTCGTGGGTGACCGGTTCGTCCTGCTCAAGCGGGGCGCCATGTCCGGCAGCCACACCAAGGCGAGCATCACTCTGGACGAGCTGACCCGCCAGATGGCGGGCGGCAGCGAGCTGGAGGAGCTCAGCCACGAGCTGGAGCGGGCCCCGGGCCCGACCCATCTGGGCGGCCACCCCGTCGCCGACGACCCCCAGTAGCCCCGGGCCGATACCGGCCCTTACCAACAGGTCCGCCAGCCGCGGCGCCCCGGCAGTGGCAGAATCGAGCCCGACGGGCGCAGTCCGCCGCCGGGAGCACCGCCCCGGCCCCCCAGACCCCGCAGGGACGATGAGCACGTACCGCGACTTCACACACCGCGGCTCCGCCCGCGCCACCGTCCTGCGGACCGTAGGCACCCGGGAGCGGCGCTCGCACCTCACGGCGCCGCGGGTACCCACTGTCGGCATCGACATCGGGGGTACGAAGGTGATGGCCGGCGTCGTCGACGCCGACGGCAACATCCTGGAGCAGCTGCGCACCGAGACGCCGGACAAGTCCAAGAGCCCCAAGGTCGTCGAGGACACCATCGTCGAGCTGGTCCTGGACCTCTCCGACCGGCACGATGTGCACGCCGTCGGCATCGGGGCGGCCGGCTGGGTCGACGCGGACCGCTCCAAGGTGCTCTTCGCCCCGCATCTCGCCTGGCGCGACGAACCGCTGCGCGACGCCCTCGCCTCCCGCCTCGTCGTCCCCGTCATGGTCGACAACGACGCCAACACCGCCGCCTGGGCGGAGTGGCGCTTCGGAGCGGGCCGCGGCGAGGACCACCTCGTCATGATCACGCTCGGTACCGGCATCGGCGGCGCGATCCTGGAGGACGGTCAGGTCAAGCGCGGCAAGTACGGCGTCGCCGGTGAGTTCGGCCACATGCAGGTGGTGCCCGGCGGGCACCGCTGCCCCTGCGGGAACCGCGGCTGCTGGGAGCAGTACAGCTCCGGCAACGCCCTGGTCCGCGAGGCCAAGGAGCTGGCCGCGGCCGACTCCCCGGTGGCGCACGGCATCATCGAGCGGGTCAAGGGGAACATCCCCGACATCACCGGGCCGCTCATCACCGAACTGGCCCGCGAGGGCGATGCGATGTGCATCGAGCTCCTCCAGGACATCGGCCAGTGGCTCGGCGTCGGCATCGCCAATCTGGCCGCCGCGCTCGACCCCTCCTGCTTCGTCATCGGAGGCGGCGTCAGCGCCGCCGACGACCTGCTGATCGGCCCCGCCAGGGACGCCTTCAAACGCCACCTCACCGGCCGCGGCTACCGCCCCGAGGCGCGGATCGCAAAGGCGCAGCTCGGCCCGGAGGCAGGTATGGTCGGCGCCGCCGACCTGGCCCGGCTGGTGGCCCGCAGATTCCGCCGTACCAACCGTCGCCGCGTCGAGCGGTACGAGCGGTACGCACAGATCTACGACCAGGCCGCGAGCACCATCCGTAACACGCGCAACACTCGCACCTCCTAGGGATCTTCAGAGACATGACCGCAGCCGAGCACCCCGTCCTGCCGCGCCAGTCCTCGCCGCCCGACGACGACAAGCCGCCGCAGGACCGGCGACGGGTGATCCGCCGCCGCCTGATCACGGCGACGATCATCGTGCTGCTCATCGGCATCCCGGCCGGCTATCTGCTGATCTCCGCTGGGCAGAGCCGCCGCTCCGGCCAGAACAAGGAGGCCGAGGCATCCGCCCAGGGGCTCCGGGAGGGCTGGCCCTCCCGGATGCAGCGCCGGATCTTCGAGTTGCCGGTCCCCGGCAACGCCCTGGACATGCAGTACTACGAAACCAACAACTGGAAGGCCAGCCGGCTGTACGTGGAGTTCCGCACCACGTCCGCCGGGCTCGACCGGTTCCTGAGCCGGATGGGCAGCGGCCGCGCCGCCCTGGAGACCGGGAAGGTCAGCATCGGCGTCCGCGACCAGAAGATCTCGGGCTGGAGCTTCGGCACCGGCGTCGAGTGGGCGGGCACCACGCACACCAACAAGGACCCGCGGCCCACCCAGGACATCACCGTGAACATGTCCGATCCGATGAACCCTGTCGTATATGTCGTATCTGCGGCGACCCCCTGACCGGAAGCCGGCAGACCGCTGACTGACCCGGAGCAAGTGAGCGACGCCAGTGACATGAATACCCCGCAGCCCGTACCGGCCCCGCAGGCCGCGCGTGCCCCGCAGACCGCACAGCAGGGGCAGCCGGTACCTGCCGCCCCGCAGCCGGCCCACCAGGGGCAGCCGGACGGGCCCGCGGCACCCGTGCCTCCCGTACGGATTCCGCCTGCGGCCCAGGCCCTGCCCATGCACACGCTGCAGTACCGGTTCGACGGCCCCGAGGGCGCCCCGGTCCTCGTCATCGGCCCGTCGCTGGGCACCACCCGGCACAGGTCATAGGGGCTGTTCAGGGGCGTCCGGCCGATTCAGGACGGGCGCTTGATGCCAGGTCAGGGCCTGCTGGTCCGGGGGAGCCCGCACAGTCGGTGAGACCTGTGTGAGAGCGCGTGAGACGACGAGGCCCCGCCGGAATGTTCGGCGTGGCTTCTATGCGCGGCGGGCTACTGGGCGTCGCTGTCGACCGTCTCGGACGGTCCAGGAGTCTCGTTCGGGGCGGAGCGGGAGTCTGTGCGCGCTCGCGAATCCAGGCGGCCGACTCGCGGGCGGTCCGGCTCGGTATCCCGCCGAACCGGATGAAGGGCTGGTCACTCACGGGGTACTCACCCGTCAGCGACGACAAGGTGCTCCCCCGGCCACTCGCAGGGCCCACTCCCTTGCCCTCGGCAAGCGGATTGGTCGTCGTTGTGGCATGTGGCATGCGGCATGTCAGGACCATCCCCGCGGGTGCGGGGAGCAGCCACCGGTCCGGCGAATGACCGTAGTTGATCGGGGGCCATCCCTGAGGGTGCGGGTGCGGGGAGCAGAGCGGCGCGGACGCCACCCCCACCGTCCTCACCGGACCATCCCGTCACCGGGCGGCGAGCGGTCGCCAAGGGCTTCGCGCCGCAACCGCTGACTGAATACCCACGTGCGGAAAGTATGACCTTGCCCGGATGCGCGCGGTTCACGGCTGACAAGTCCGTGCCATGGCAAGGACTTGCCTTCATCAGGCCTTCACGTCGGCGTTACCGGCCGATAGACCCATGGCATGTTCTCTCCCTCACTATCTTCAGCCTTCCGGCGCAGACGCTGGCAGCTGATCTCCGCTGCCACCGTGGTGCCGCTGCTGGCGTCGGGGCTAGCAGTTCTGCAAGCGCCCGCACAAGCCGCTCCGAGCAAGCCCACCGTTCCCGCCAAGCCCTCGGCGACCCACAAGGTCACCCTGGTCACCGGCGACGTCGTCACGGTCACCACGATGGCCGACGGCAAGCAGACCGCCGACGTCGACCGGCCGGACAGCGCCGTCGGCGGCGTAAAGATCCAGGAGATCAAGGGTGACCTGTTCGTCATTCCGGACGAGGCGGTGCCGCTGCTGGGCGCGGATAAGCTGGACCGCCGGCTGTTCAACGTCACCGACCTGATCGAGATGGGCTACGACGACGCGAAGTCGGCCGCGGTGCCGCTGATCGCGGCGTACGCCCAGCCGAAGTCCCGCTCGGCCGTCGAGCCGACAGCCCCCCGGGGCAGCAAGCTGACCCGCAAGCTCAAAGGCATCCACGGTGCCGCGCTCAGCACCGAGAAGCGGCAGGCCCGCACCTTCTGGACCAGCGTCGCGCCGCAGGGCAGCGCGAAGTTGGGCGCGGGTGTGTCGAAGCTGTGGCTCGACGGTCGCGTGAAGGTCAACCTGAAGGAGAGCGTGCCGCTGATCGGCGCGCCCGAGGCATGGGCGGCCGGCTACACCGGCAAGGGCGTCAAGGTCGCGGTGCTCGACACCGGCATCGACGTCAACCACCCCGACTTCGCCGGCCTGATCGACGGCACGACCAGCTTCGTGCCGGGTGAGGGCGTCACCGACGTCAACGGGCACGGAACGCATGTGGCCAGCACGATCGTCGGCTCCGGCGCCGCCTCCGGCGGCGACTACAAGGGCGTCGCCCCCGGCGCCGACCTGTTCGTCGGCAAGGTGCTCGGCGGCGCTGAGGGCTACGGCCAGGACTCCTGGGTCATGGCCGGCATGCAGTGGGCCGCCGAGTCCGGTGCGGACGTCGTCAACATGAGCCTCGGCGACTCCTACCCGACGGACGGCAGCGACCCGATGTCGCAGACGGTCGACGCGCTGTCCGCGCAGTACGGCACTCTGTTCGTCATCGCCGCCGGCAACGCGGGCCCGGAGAGCATCTCCGCCCCGGGCGCGGCCGCCTCGGCGCTGACCGTGGCCGCCACGGACAAGCAGGACCAGCTCGCGTCCTTCTCCAGCACCGGCCCGCTGGCCGGCTCCGGCGGCATGAAGCCGGACATCGCGGCACCCGGCGTGGACATCACCGCGGCCCGCTCGCAGGAGATGACCGACGGTGGTGAGGGCCTCTACCGCACCCTCAGCGGCACCTCGATGGCCACCCCGCACGTGGTCGGCGCGGCGGCGATCCTGTCCCAGCAGCACCCGGACTGGACCGGCGCGCAGCTCAAGGAACACCTGATGAGTACCGCGAAGGGCCTGGCCGACGGGTACTCGCCGTACGAGGTCGGCACCGGCCGTGTCGATGTGGCCGCCGCCGTACGCACCACGGTCCGCGGCACCGGATCGCTCTTCTTCGGCAACTACACATGGCCCCACGAGCCGAGCGACGTCGCCGTCACGAAGGACCTGACCTTCACCAACTCCGGCTCCGCCGACGTCACGCTGAACCTGGCGCTGACCGACGACGGCGGCCCGTTCACGCTGGGAGCCACCAAGGTGACCGTCCCGGCGGGCGGCACCGCCGCCGTCCCGGTGACCGGTGACCCGCAAGCCGCCTCGGCAGGCCGGCACGTCGGCTACGTGATAGGCACCGACGCGGCCACCGGGAAGCCGGTGACCCGCACGTCCGTGGCGCTGCTCAAGGAGGAGGAGCGCTACGACCTGAACATCAAGCTGGTCGGCCGGGACGGCAAGCCCGCCGCCGGCTGGGTCGGAATCAACCTGGCCGGCGACTTCTTCCCGTGGAATGTCTACGTCGACGGCTCGACCACCATGCGCATGGCACCCGGCCTGTACACCGTCGCGGGGTACCTCGATGTGGCCGGCGAGAAGGCGGACCGCTCGGGTCTGGCCGTGCTGGTCGCCCCGGAGACCGTGCTCAAGGACGGCTCCGCGGACGTGGTGCTGGACGCGAGCAAGGCACGCCTGCTGCAGACCGAGGCGCCGCAGCGCACCGAGGACCGCCAGCGCAAGGTCGACTTCAACGTCCACTACAAGGGCCTCGACCCGTTCATGGACTACCGCAGCGCGTACGTGCTGCCGCCGACGTACGACGATGTCTACCTCGCGCCGACGAAGCCGATGAAGCAGGGCGAGTTCATGCTGATCACCCGCTGGCGCAAGGGCGAGCCGCTGCTCAGCCTGAGCACGCTGGGCGGTCGGCTCCGCTTCGAGGCACTGGTGCAGGCGGGCAGCGCCCTGGGTACCGCCACGGACAAGCTGGACGCCGTCTATGCGGGCAACGGTGCGGCGGCCGCATACGAGAAGGTCAGGGCAAAGGGCAGGGTCGTCGTGATCGAGCGCAGCGACGAGGTCTCGCCGCAGGAGCGCACCGATGCCGCGGTCGCGGCCGGTGCGAAGGCGCTGATCGTGGTCAACGACGGTGTCGGTGCCCTGATGGAGTACGTCGGCGAGTCGACCATCCCGGTCGCCGCCGTGCACCGTGACGCGGGCAAGACTCTTGTCTCGATGGCCAAGGCCGGCATCTTGAAGCTGACCGCGAAGCAGACCGAGTACACGCCGTTCGTCTACGACCTGACCCGGGACTACCCCGGCCAGGTGCCGGACCGGGCCCTGGTCTACAAGCCGGCCAAGGGTGACCTCGCCCGGATCGACGCCCGCTACTACTCGGCCACGGACGGCGGGGTGGCGGAAGGGTACCGTTCCGACTTCACCCTCAGCCCGTCGTTCAACCTCCCCGAGCGCGAGTGGCACCCGGGCACCCGCACCGAATGGGTGACCCCGGGGCAGGACTGGAGGGAGTTCCACACGCAGGGCGTCGACGGAGCCCTGCCGTGGTCGATGGTGTCGGGCGACAACACGTATGCCAAGGGCAGCACCACCCGTCTGGACTGGTTCGCTCCGGCGACCCGGCCCGGCCAGAGCGAGTCCTTCGGTGTGTACAACTCCCGTTGGCAGAACTACATGACCTGGAACGTGCAGGCGTGGGCCTCCGCCAGCGACACCATGCGGCTGGGCGGCTACCTGCCGTGGGGTGAGACGCCGTCCCACCTGCAGGTCCTCCAGGGCGACACGCTGATCGACGACAACCCGAACGGCGGAGACATGCAGTGGCAGGAGGTGCCGGCGGGCAACCTTCCCTACCGCGCCGTCCTCGACGCGGAGCGGCCCGGTGATGTCTTCCGGCTGTCGACGCGCACCCACACCGAGTGGACGTTCATGTCCGGCACCGTCGACTCGGACGTCTTCGAGCCGTTCTCGGTGCTGAACCTGGACTACAAGCTGGAGTCGGACCTGCACGGCGACGTCAAGGCCAATGCGACCCAGCAGATCGCGCTCAAGCCGGTGTCGATGAACCTCGGCACCGTCCCGGGCACCGTCACCAAGGTGAAGCTGGACGTCTCGTACGACGACGGCGCCACCTGGCAGAAGGTGACCCTGGCCAAGGGCGCCCACGGCTACTGGACGGGTTCGTTCAGGACGGCGAAGAAGCCTGGCGGCTTCCTCTCGGTCCGCGCGAGCGCCGAGAAGGACAGCGGCTTCAGCGTCAAGAACGAGATCATCCGGGCGTACGGCCTGCGATGAACCGCACTGTCGGGCCCCGGGGAGGCGGGCGAATTCGAGGGGTCGTTGCAACACGTGGTCGGTTGATCAGGCCGCGAGCAGTTTAGACAGGCGCTCGGCTGGGGTTTCCCAGCCGAGCGTT